>NZ_JBSFRU010000046.1:0-28326 GCF_053589395.1 Nocardia sp. NPDC003345 | reverse complement strand
CGGTGCCCGCGGGGACGTTGCCCGATTTGATCGCGGCGGCGGTGGCGGTCGATCCGGCCGCGCCCGCGGTGGTGTTCGACGGTGTGCGGCATTCCTACGGTGAGTTCGATCTGCGGTCCAACCGTCTGGCGCGTGCCCTGATCGCGACGGGTATCGGTGCCGAGGATCTGGTGGCGGTGGCGGTGCCGCGGTCGGCGGATTCGGTGCTGGCGGAGTGGGCGGTGTCGAAGTCGGGTGGGGCGTTCCTGCCGATCGACCCGACGTATCCGGCGGACCGGATCGCCCATATGCTCACCGATTCGGGTGCGCCGGTGGGTGTCACGGTGTCGTCGGTGCGAGGCGATCTGCCGGATTCGGTGGACTGGATCGTGCTGGACGAGCTGATCGCGGAGGGTTTCTCCGACGATCCCGTCACGGATGTGGATCGGGTGCGGCCGCTGACTCCCGCGAATACGGCGTATGTCATCTACACCTCCGGGTCCACGGGTCTGCCAAAGGGTGTGGTGGTGTCGCATGCCGGTTTGGCGAACTTCAGTGCCGAGCAGGTCGAGCGGTACCGGTTGACGCCGGGTTCGCGGGCGTTGGCGTTCGCGTCGCCGTCGTTCGACGCCTCGATTCTCGAGCTGTTGCTGGCTGTTGGGTCGGCGGGTGCGCTGGTCGTGGTGCCGACCGGTACTTATGGTGGTGCCGAGCTGGGTGAGCTGATTGCCCGTGAGCGGGTGACGGTCGGTTTGATCACGCCGTCTGTTTTGGCGTCGCTGGATCCGGCTGATCTTGCGGGTATGGAAGTGATCATCGCCGGTGGTGAGGCCATTTCGGCGGACCTTGTCGCCCGGTGGTCGGTCACGCCGCAGGTCGCGGAGGGGGCCGGGCTCGACGGCCGGCATCGAGGCGGTGTGGAGCGTCGTTTCCACAATGCCTACGGTCCGACCGAGGCGACGATCGCCACGAATATCAGTGGCCGCTTGCGTCCGGGGGATCCGGTGACCATCGGTGGACCCGTCCGCGGTATGCGGGCACTGGTCCTCGATGATCGGTTGCAGCCGGTGCCCGAGGGCGTCGCGGGTGAGCTGTATGTGGGTGGTATCCAGCTGGCGCGGGGCTATCACGCCCGTGCCGGTCTGACCGCCGAACGGTTCGTGGCCGATCCGCACGGTGGGCCGGGTTCGCGCCTGTATCGCACCGGTGACATCGTGCGCTGGCGTCGCGACGCGGCCGGTGACCCGGCCGTGGAGTATGTCGGCCGTAACGATTTCCAGGTGAAGGTGCGTGGTTTCCGCATCGAACTCGGTGAGATCGACGCCGCGCTCACCGCGGACGAGTCCGTCGACTTCGCGGTCACCATCGGTCACACGAATGCCGCGGGCGTGACCTCGCTGGCGTCGTATGTGGTGGCCGCGCCGGGCCGTTCGGTCGATATCGCCGAATTGCGCGAATCCCTCGGGCAGCGGTTGCCGGCGCATATGGTTCCGGCCTCGATCACGGTGCTCGACGAGATCCCGCTGACCCCCGCCGGGAAACTGGACCGCCGCGCCCTGCCCGAACCGGTATTCGCCGGTGCGGCGGATTTCCGTGCCCCCCGCAGCCCCCTGGAACACACCGTCGCCGAGGTCTTCGCCGAGGTCCTGGGTGTGGACCGGGTCGGTGTGGACGATTCGTTCTTCGCCCTCGGCGGTAACTCGCTGCTCGCGACCAAGGTCGTGGCCCGGCTCGGTGCCGAGACCGGTGTCGATCCGAGCGTGCAGTGGTTGTTCACCGACGCGACCGTCGGCGGTCTCGCCGCCCGGCTCGCCGAACCCGCCGATGCCGAGAGCCTGGCCGAGGCCGCGCTGCGCGTGGTGCTGCCGATCCGGGAGACCGGATCGGCGACCCCGATCTTCGCCATCCACGCCAGGGACGGGCTGGCCTGGAGCTTCACCGGGCTCGCCCGGTTGCTGCCGGCAGAGCAGCCGATCTACGGTCTGCAGTCGCCGGCGTACTCCGAGGCCGATTACGATCCCGCCACGCTGACCGATATCGCGGACCGCTATCTGTCCGAGATCCGGCGGATCCAGCCCGCGGGCCCGTACCGATTGCTCGGCTGGTCGCTCGGCGGTGTCCTGGCACACGCGATCGCGACCCGGATGCAGGAGGCCGGCGACCGGGTCGAAATGCTGGCGATGCTGGACAGTCACCCCGGGGTCGACCCCGGCGCCTTCGAGTCGATACTGCGGGCCGCGCTCCAGGCCGAGGGCATCGTCACCGAGGAGACCGGCCGGGCCGTCGGCGAACTCGGTGACGCGGAACTCGCCCGGCTGCACGAGCTGATCCCGCCGGAGCTGGTGCGGCTTCCGGTGGATCGGCTGCGGACGGTGTACCGGACGGCGGTACGGTCCGCGGAATTGATCGCCGGCTACGACCCGCCGGCCTATCAGGGCAGCGTCGATTTCTTCCGGGCCGAGGTGACGGCCGGTATGGACCAGGCCGGTCCCCGGGCGGAGGACTGGCGGCCGTATGTGGCGGGCGAGGTCGCCGAATACGGGGTACCGGTCACGCACGAGGAGATGACGACGGCCGAGGCGTTCGCGGTGATCGCGCCGGTGCTGCTGGCCAGGCTCGACGGCCTCGCCTGAGCTCACGGACATGATCCGCCCGGCCGACCGGCCGGGCGGATCATCGTCTCGCCCGGATGCGCCCACGGCATCCGACCGGGCCCGTACGGGCCCCCGCGGATCGGGAGGCCGGTGTGTCCGCGCAGGTGGCAATAGGGGCACAGTCGGCGGGAAACGCCGGAATGCCGCGCGCCGGTCGGGCATACTCGGCGTAACGACCCGCGATCACCAGCCCGGTCGCGGGGACGCGGAGGCGGAAGGCGGTCCCATGGACAAGAAATCGCTGACAGCGGTCGCCCGGCAGCAGTTGAAGCTGGCCGCGACGGTCACCAGCGGCCGGAGTTCCCAGACCATCTACGGCGGCCACGCGAATTCGCTACGGCATACGGTGGTCGGGCTGTGCGCGGGGCAGAGCCTGGCCGAACACGACAACCAGGGTGAGGCCACGCTGCTGGTCCTCAGCGGCACCCTCACCCTGCACAGCGGCGAGAACGAATGGAAGGGTTCCGCCGGTGATCTGCTGGTGGTGCCCAGGGCCCGGCACAGCGTGCGGGCGATCGACGATGTGGCCTTTCTGCTGACGGTCGCGAAGTAACCGACCTGTTTCCCGGTGCACCGCCGGTTCGGCGGTAATGTTGGCGATCATGGGGCAGCCGCAGCCGATTCTCGAACCGCTCACCCCGGCCGCGCATTTTCTCGTCGCCACTTTCGATCCGGGCGGCGAGGACGCGGTCCGGGATCTGCTCGCCGACCTGCCCGGTCTGCGCCGCGCGATCGGATTCCGGCTGCCCGGGTCCGGGCTGGGCTGCGTCACCGGTATCGGGTCGGCCGCCTGGGATCGGCTGTTCGGCGGCCCGCGGCCGGCCGAACTCCACGAATTCCCCGGATACGAGGGTCCGCTGCATCGGGCCCCCGCCACCCCGGGGGATCTGATCTTCCATATCCGGGCCCAGGCGCACGACGCGTGCTTCGAACTCGCCATGGCCATCGGGGACCGGCTGTCCGGGGTGGGCACGGTCGTCGACGAAACGGTGGGTTTCCGGTACTTCGAGCAGCGCGATCTGCTCGGTTTCGTCGACGGGACCGAGAACCCGGAGGGTGCGCTACCGGATTCCGATGCCGGGGTGGCCGCGCTGATCGGGGACGAGGACCCCGATTTCACCTGCGGCAGCTACGTGATCGTGCAGAAGTATCTGCACGATCTCACCTCGTGGCGGGCGCTACCCGTGCAGGAACAGGAATTGGTCATCGGGCGGACCAAACTCGAGGATTTCGAACTCGACGAGGACATCAAGCCGCCGGATTCGCATATCGCGGTGAACCAGGTGATCGAGCCGGACGGCACCGAACGGGAGATCCTGCGCGCGAACATGCCCTTCGGCAGTATCCGCGAGGGTGAGTTCGGCACGTATTTCGTCGGCTATTCGGCGACACCCCGGACCACCGAGATCATGCTCGAACGGATGTTCCTCGGCACCGATCGGGCCACCCACGACCGGATACTCGATTTCTCCACCGCGGTAACCGGCACACTGTTCTTCGTCCCGCCGCAGAACTTCTTCGACGACCTGCCCGCCGCGCCCGCCGAGGCGGCAGCGGCGGAACCGGTCGAGCCCCCGGAACCCGAGCCGGTCTCCCCGCGGGCCGCGGACGGTTCCCTCGGTATCGGCACGTTGAAAAGGAGTAGGACCGTATGAACAATCTGCATCGCGAACTCGCCCCGATCACGGACGCGGCCTGGTCGGTCATCGAGGAAGAGGCCTCCCGGACCTTCAAACGTCACAACGCCGGGCGCCGCGTGGTCGATCTGTCCGGTCCGCACGGTACCGACTATTCGGCGCGGGGCCTCGGGCGTACCACCCCGATCACCGCGCCGCACGAGGGTGTGCAGGCCCGGCAGCGCGTGGTGGCGCCGCTGGTCGAACTGCGGGTGCCGTTCACCCTCTCCCGGGTGGAACTCGACAATGTGGAGCGCGGCGCCCAGGACACCGACCTCGACCCGGTCAAGGACGCTGCCCGCAATATCGCCTTCGCCGAGGACCGGTCCGTATTCGAGGGCTACGCGGCCGCCGGGATCACCGGCATGCGCGAGGGTTCGTCGAACAAGGAGATCGCGCTACCCGACGATGTGTTCGGCGTGCCCGAGGTGATCGCGCTGGCGGTGAGCCAGCTGCGGCTGGCCGGTGTCGACGGCCCCTATTCCGTACTGCTCAGCGCGGACCTCTACACGAAGGTCAGCGAGACCTCCAACCACGGTCATCCGTTGCGCACCCATCTGGAGCGCCTGGTACCGGAAGGCGAGATCATCTGGGCGCCCGCGATCGACGGCGCGTTCGTGCTGACGACCCGTGGCGGCGATTTCGACCTCACCCTCGGCCAGGATCTGTCCATCGGCTACCTGTCCCACGACGCCGAATCCGTACAGCTCTACTTCCAGCAGAGCATGACCTTCCACGTCTACTCCGCCGAAGCCGTCGTAGCGCTGCGCTGAGCCCGCCGCCGACCCCGCACTCCGCACACCCGGGAGCACCCGCCGATACCGCACCACTTCGCTGCCCGCGGGCGGTGCACCGATGGTCCGGTACGGTGTGGCCTGCAACACCAGTTCGCGGGGTGAAACGGAGTCGGTATGCACAGGGTGCACGCGGGTGTGGTACCCACGGAACGAATCGTGGGCTACAGCCTGGCCGCGATCGTGGTGGTCGCGGCGGTGACGGTTCCGACGGTGTGGCTGTTCGGCGTGAGCCGGATCGTCACCGGGATGGCGCTCGGCGCGGTGCTCGCGGTGGCCGCTCTGGTCGCCCTGTTCAAACGTGACGCGGTGGTGCTGACCGAAAACGCCATCCATCGCCGCACCCCGTGGTCGGTCACCGATATCGACTGGGAACGGGTGGTCGCGGGCAGGTTCGGGCTCGACGACCAGGCGCGGTGGGCGCTGGCACTCGACCTGACCGAGGGGGAGGAAACTCACAGCGAGCTCGTGCTGCTCTCGATTCCGCCGGTAAATGGTCCGGTTTCCGGTGCATATGATCTGCGTAAGCGGGAACAGATCAACCAGATACGGAACATATTGCGGATCAAGCGAGTCCCGGTGACCGTTCTGCCCGATATAGCGGGAGCGCTCGAACGGCACTGGAAAATCGCGCCACCGACCCGCTGACATCGGGCGCGCCCCGGGCCACCGGCCCCGTACTGGACTGTGCCCGGCTGCTCGGCGGAGCGCTGCGGCCACGGAGAGTTCGATCTCCGTGGCCGAGCCGATGCCAGCTGGCAGAGGAGAGGGATGCGACACGTTGTCCGGGCAATGCTGGGGGTACTGATCTTCGTCGCGGCGTGCTGCGCCGGTCCGGCGGCAGCCCAGGCCGATACGGCCTGGTATCCGGGAAAACTGCTGGCGGACGAACCGTTGAGCCGGGAGTGGGGTGGCCTCGGCGGCGTCCACCGGATCGAGTACGTCACCACCGGGCCGGGCGGGGAACTCGTCCAGGCCGAGGCCGTGGTCCGGCTGCCCGGCGGAACGCCACCCGCGGACGGATGGCGGGTCGTCGCGTGGGATCACAGTACCTCCGGGGTGGGCCAGGAATGCGGGCTCACCGGTTCCGAGTCGTTGGAACACGAGTCCGGTCCGGCGGTATCGCGGCTCAACGACGCGGGCTATGCGGTTGTCGCTCCCGACTACATCGGCCTGAGCCCCGGTTCACCGGGACCGCACCCCTACCTGCAAACGAGCACCGAGGCCACCGCCACTGTCGATGCCGTCCGCGCCGCGCGCGCCGCGTTCGCCGGACTGTCCCCGAGCTGGGCGGTCGCCGGCGCGTCCCAGGGCGGGCATGCCGCGCTCGGGACCGGTCATCTCGCCCCGGCCTATGCTCCCGAACTCGATTTCCGCGGGACCGCCGCCCTGGCTCCGGCGGTGAATCTGGAGTCGATCTTCCTGCGCTCGCGTCCCGGCCAGCCGGAGTTGCCGGGTTTCACCGGGCGCGCCGTGCCGATGGTGCTGGCCGGGATGACCGGAGCGGAACTCGACGTCGATGTCGACGCCTACCTCAGCCCCGCCGGGGAGAACTTCGTCGCCGGGCTCACCACGCGCTGCAGCGCGCGTGCCGGGGCGATGCTGGCGACGACCAAGATCGGCGACCTGCTCGCCCGCCCGCTCGGCGACCCGGAATTCGCGGCCGCGATGCGCGGGTACATGGGGATCCCGGTCAGCGGCTATCAGGATCCCATCCTGGTGGTGCACGGAACGTACGACGCCGTCATCCCGCTACCGCTCACGCTCGGGCTGCTGGCCGATTTCGCGCAGCACGGCACCCGCCACGAGGTCCAGCTGCTCGAGGCCGGGCACGACGATCTGCGCGACGCCGGTGGTATGGACCGCGCCCTGGACTTCCTCGCGCGGGTGCTGCCGGCCCGCTGAGCGGCCGGTGGCGGTCAGCGGACGTAGGCGCGTTCGATGATCGCCGCGGTGTCCACGCCCACGGGCAGCGTGCCGAAGGCGGCACCCCAGTCGTCGCCGAGCCGGGAGGCGCAGAACGCGTCCGCCACCGCCCGGTGACCGTGCCGCACCAGTTGCGCGCCCTGCAGGACCAGCGCCATCAGTTCGACTACGCGCCGGGCCCGGTACTCGATATCGGTGCGGTCGGCGAGTTCCTTGCCGACCCGGTCGATGGCGTGATCCAGGTGCGGATTGTCCCCACGTGCCTTGGACACCTCGTCGAAGTAGGCCTCCACCGTCTGCGGCTGGGTGCCCATCGCGCGCAGCGCGTCGAGCGCCGCCACATTGCCGGACCCCTCCCAGATCGACATGAGCGGCGCCTCCCGGTACAGCTGCGGCATACCCGATTCCTCGACGTAGCCGTTGCCGCCGAGGCATTCCAGCGCCTCGGCGGCATGCGCCGAGGCCCGTTTGCACACCCAGTACTTCGTGATGGCCAGCGCGATCCGGCGCAGCGCGGCCTCGGCCGGGTCTGCGGGAGCGCGATCGGTGGCGCCGGCCAGCCGCAGCATGACCGTGGTCGCGGCCTCGGATTCGATCACCAGATCGGCGAGGACGTTGCGCATGGCGGGCTGGTCGACCAGCGCGGCGCCGAACGCCTGCCGATACCGGGCATGATGCACCGCGCGGACGGCCGCCAGGCGCATCCCGACCGATGAGCCGATCACACAGTCCAGCCGGGTCATATTGACCATCTCGATGATGGTTTTCACACCCGCGCCCTCGGGGCCCACCAGCCAGCCGGTGGCGTCGTCGTATTCGATTTCGGCGGAGGCGTTCGAGTGGTTGCCGAGCTTGTCCTTGAGCCGTTGCAGGCGGATCGGGTTGCGGGAATCGTCCGGCAGCACCCGCGGCAGCAGGAAGCAGGACAGCCCGCCCGGCGCCTGGGCGAGAGTGAGGAACATATCCGACATCGGGGCGGAGGTGAACCACTTGTGGCCCACGATGCGGTAGGAGCCGTCCGGCCGGGGCGTGGCGGTGGTGGAGTTGGCGCGTACGTCGGAACCGCCCTGTTTCTCGGTCATCGACATCCCGGCGATCAGCCCGGCCTTGGACGACGGTTCGCGCAGGCCGAAATCGTAGCTGCGCGCCGCCAGTAGCGGTTCGTACTTCGCGGCCAGCTCGGGGTTGTGCCGCAGCGCCGGGATCACCGCGTAGGTCATCGAGATGGGACACATATGCCCGGCGTCGGCGGCGCCCCAGACATAGAATTTCGCCGCCCGCGCCACATGGGCGCCGGCGCGATCGTCGGTCCACGGCGCGCCGTGCAGGCCGTGCTCCACCGCCACCGTCATCAGATCGTGCCAGTGCGGATGGAACTCGACCTCGTCGATCCGGTGACCGTACTGGTCGTGGGTACGCAGGACCGGCGGATACTCGTTGGCGAGCCGCCCCCATTCCTGGACCTCGTCACTACCGGACAGCACGCCGAGCGCACGGACCTCCTCCTCGGCCCACCCCGCCCCTTCACGGTGCAACCCGGTGAGCAACGCCGGGTCCCGGGAGAAGTCGAACGGGGTGATCGGGGGGACCTGATTGCGGACTTCGTGCGTGGGCATCCATCGATTATGCGACGGCCGTCACAGGGTGCCGTCCGGGGGATCGGGACCGGTCGGTATCGGCAGGCCGGCGTCGGCCGGCCGGAGCGGTTCCGCGCCGCTACCCGATAGCCTGGGCGGATGCGCCGGCTGAGCGTCGTCGACGAGATATTCTTGCGGACCCATCGAGCCATGGGCACGCCCATAGCCCTCCAGGGACTGTGGCGCACCCCCGACGCCGTGGACCCGGCGGAACTGCGCCGGTTGTCCGAGGCGCTGCGCACGGGGCCGCTCGGCCGGCGGGTGGTGCGGCCCCGGGTTCCGGGCGCGCGGGCACGCTGGCATCGCAACGAGCGCGCTCACCCGGTCGACCACGCGCCCACTCCGCTGACCGCCGCCGAGGTCGTGCGCTGGGCCGAGACACTCGGCGCCGATCTCGATCCGGAGCGCGAACCGGGGTGGCGGGTCGCCGCCGCGCCACTCGCCGACGGCGGTACCGTCGTGGCCCTCACCTGCTCCCATGTTCTCGCCGACGCGCGCGGCCTGATCATCGCGGCCGAACAGGCATTGGCCGAACTCGCCGGGGTTCCGGCGGAGCCGGGTGGCGCCGATGGACCGGATCCCGTATCGGCGGTCGGCCGGGCCGGTGCGCCGGGAGTGCGCACGGGCGGTCCGCCTACTGCAGATAGGACGGCCGCAGGTGCCGTGGCCGCGCGGTCCCGGGAGAACGGGGTGCGGGACGAGGATCGTCCGGGGTCGGACTGGGCCGACGCGGCCCGGGTCTGGAGCACAGTGCTGCGCGGTACCGCGCGGGCCGCGATGCACGGGATTCGCGGGTTGGGAGGCGCCGCACCCGAACCGCCCGACCGCAACCCGGACAGCGCGGTGCCGGACACCGCGGATTCCGGCGCGGCCGACAGCCCGGCCGGCAATCCGGGGCCCGTGAGCCGATCGGAATCGCCCGCCCGGCACCGGGATACGGACCTGCTACCGGTCACCGGACTGATCCTGCGCTGTTCGGCCGCGGAGTGGGATCGGATCGCGACCGGTTCCGGCGGGAGCGCCAACAGCCTGTTCATCTGGCTGGTGGCACAGACCCTGTGGGCGGCGGGCTTCCCGCGAGACCGGATCGCGGCGAGCCTGCCCGTCGACACCCGCGACGAACCGCGTGTCGACAACGACCTCGCGGTGACCACGATCGTGGTGCGTCCCGCCGACGGCCCGGCCGAGATCCGGGAACGGAGCCGGGCCGCCTACGAGCACCGGATATCGAGCCCGGCGGGATTACCGGAGGAATTCCTGCACCTCGTACCGGACCGGGTGGCGTACCGGCTGTCCCGGGGCGCGGGCGAACGCGACATCCTCTGCTCGAATATCGGCGTCATCCCACCGGCACTGCACAGGTTCGGTGCGCACGAGTGCGTCGGCGTCGCCACCCGTGCCATCCACCCGGACCTCACCTGGGCAGGCCGGCCCCGCACCCGGTTATCGGGATACCTGTGCCGCTACCGCGACGACTACATCCTCACCCTCGCCGGGCTCTACCCCGAACGGGTGGCCGATTCCGGTGCGCTGCACCGGCTGGTGACAGCGGTCGCGGCGCGTGCCGAGCTTGCGCTGGCGCCCTGGTAGCCGGTCAGCGGTTGGACCGGTACCAGCGGATCAGCGCGTCGGTGGACGAATCGTCCTGCGGTTCGGGATCCTCGGCCGCCGTGAGCAGCGGTGCCAGCTCGAGCGCCTGCTGCTTACCGAGCTCCACACCCCACTGGTCGAAGCTGTCGATACCCCAGATCACTCCGGCCACGAACACCTGGTGCTCGTAGAGCGCGATCAGCTGACCCAGTACCGACGGTGTGAGCCGTGGCGCGAGAATGGTGGTGCTGGGCCGGTTCCCGGGCATGACCTTGTGCGGTGCCAGCTCCGGCGGTGTGCCCTCGGCGGCGATCTCCTCGGCGGTCTTGCCGAAAGCCAGCACCTTGGTCTGCGCGAACAAATTGCTCATCAGGATGTCGTGCATACTGCCGGTGCCGTCGCGGGTGGGCAGATCGTCGGTGGGCCGGGCGAATCCGATGAAATCGGCCGGAATCAGCCGGGTGCCCTGATGGAGCAGCTGGTAGAAGGCGTGTTGCCCGTTGGTCCCGGGCTCGCCCCAGAAGATCTCACCGGTGGAGGTGGTCACCGGGGTGCCGTCGGCGCGCACCGATTTGCCGTTCGACTCCATGGTGAGCTGCTGCAGGTAGGCCGGGAAGCGGGCCAGGTCATCGGAATACGGCAGCACCGCCCGCGATTGGGCACCGAAGAAATTCGAATACCAGACGCCGAGCAGGGCCAGCAGCGCGGGCGCGTTGGCCTCCAGCGGCGCGGTTGCGAAATGCAGGTCCATGGCGTGCATCCCGGCCAGGAACTCGGCGAACCGCTCGGGGCCCGACGTCACCATCACCGAAAGCCCGATGGCCGAGTCGACCGAGTACCGGCCGCCGACCCAATCCCAGAAACCGAACATGTTCGCGGTGTCGATACCGAACTCGGCCACCCGGCCGGCATGCGTGGACACCGCCACGAAATGCTTCGCCACGGCCCCCTCACCCAGCGCACCGACCAGCCAGCGCCGGGCCGCGGTCGCGTTGGTCAAGGTTTCCAGCGTGGAGAAGGTCTTGGACGCGACGATGAACAGCGTGGTCGCCGGGTCCAGATCGGCCAGGGTACCCACCAGATCGGCCGGATCGACATTGGAGACGAACCGGGCGTCGATCCCGGCATCGTTGTAATGGCGCAACGCCCGATGCACCATCACCGGACCCAGATCCGAACCGCCGATACCGATGTTCACCACGGTGCGGATCCGCTCGCCGGTCGCGCCGCGCCACCGCCCCGACCGCACCGACTCGGCGAACGCGCTCATCCGGTCGAGCACCCCGTGCACGGCCGCCACGGCGTCCTCACCGTCGATGGTCAGCGATGAACCCGCAGGCAGCCGCAGCGCGGTATGCCCGACAGCGCGATCCTCGGAGGTGTTGATGTGCTCGCCCCGCAGCATGCGGTCACGCTGGACCTCCACACCGGCCTCCCGGGCCAGCTCGACCAGCAACTGCAATGTTTCCCGGGTCACCAGGTGCTTGCTGTAGTCGATCCGCAGCTCACCCGCGGTCAAGGTCAGATCCCGGCCGCGCCCCGGATCCGCGGCGAACAGTTCCCGTAGCCCCTGGGCGGCCGTCGCACCATGATGATCGTGCAATTTCCGCCATGCCGCCGATGCGGTTATGTCGACGCTCACACTCGTTGAGCGTACAGGTGTCCAACGGGTCGGGCGTGGTGGCCGGGGCGGGGGCGTGGGTTGGTTTCGGAGGTGGGGGTGGTGGCCGTGCTGGGGAGGGTGTGGCCCGCTCCGAACACTGTTCTCCCGAGCCGACGATTTCCGGCTCCCTGCGGCATAGGCTCGGGAGTATGGCCTCAGTAACAGAAGTACTCGAATCCGTACCGAAGAAGTTGTGGATCGGGGGGCCGGTCGATGCTGCCGGCGGCGCGACATTCGCTGTGCACAATCCGGCGAACGGCGATGTCATCGCTGAGGTCGCGGACGGGACCCCCGAAGACGCCATTCGGGCGCTGGATGCGGCGGCTGCGGTGCAGGGGGAGTGGGCGGCGACTCCCGCTCGGGAGCGCGGGGAGATCTTGCGGACGGTGTTCGAGCAGGTCACCGCGCGGGCCGAGGAGTTCGCTCTGCTGATGACCCTGGAAATGGGGAAGGCATTGCCGGAGAGCCGCAACGAAGTGCGTTACGGCGCGGAGTTCTTCCGCTGGTTCAGCGAGGAGGCGGTGCGGATCAGCGGGCGTTATCTGCACGCTCCGTCCGGTACCGGGCGGATCATGGTGCACAAGCAGCCGGTGGGGCCGTGCTTGGCGATCACGCCGTGGAATTTCCCGTTGGCGATGGGGACCCGCAAGATCGGCCCGGCTCTGGCGGCGGGCTGCACCATGATCGTCAAACCGGCGTCGGCGACCCCGCTCACCATGTTGCTGCTGGCGAAGCTGTGTGCCGAGGCCGGGCTGCCCGACGGTGTGTTGTCGGTGCTCACCTCGCGCCGGTCGGGGGCGGTGACCCAGGCCCTGATCGACGATTCCCGGTTGCGCAAGCTCACCTTCACCGGCTCCACGGAGGTCGGTCGCACGCTGGTGGAGAAGTCCGCGGGCGGGCTGTTGCGGACCTCGATGGAGCTCGGCGGCAACGCGCCGTTCGTGGTGTTCGACGATGCCGATATCGATGCGGCCGTGGAGGGCGCCATGCTGGCCAAACTCCGCAACGGGGGCGAGGCGTGCACGGCGGCGAACCGGTTCCATGTGCAGCGCGGGGTGCTCGCGGAGTTCACCGACAAGTTCGTGGCGGCGGTGAACGACAGGGTCCGGCTCGGTCCGGGTACCGATCCGGAGACCACGCTGGGGCCGTTGATCAACGAGGAACAGCTGACCACCGTCTCCGAACTGGTGGACGACGCCGTATCCGGTGGCGCCACAGCGCGGGTGGGCGGTAAGGCGCCCGGCGGGCCGGGCTGGTTCTATCCGGCGACCGTGCTGACCGATATCCCCGCGAACGCCCGGATCCTGCGGGAAGAGGTTTTCGGGCCGGTGGCGCCCATTGTCGCCTTCGATACCGAGGAGGAGGGGCTGGCCGCCGCCAACGATACGGAGTACGGCCTGGTCAGCTATGTCTATACCCGAGATCTGGACCGGGCGCTGCGGGTGGCCGAGGGGCTGGAGACCGGCATGGTCGGCGTCAATCGGGGGGTGATCTCCGATCCGGCCGCGCCGTTCGGCGGTGTGAAGGCCTCCGGTTTCGGCCGGGAGGGCGGTACCGAGGGGATCGAGGAGTATCTGTCGACCAAGTACATCGCCATGCAGTAGCGGCGGGAGCATACGAACCGCCCCGGGGCACGCTCACCCGGGGCGGTTCGTGGGAGTGCGGCGGTCTGCGGGCCGCCGCAGTGGTTCGAGCGGTCTAGCGACCGAGGCGGCCGCGACCGAGGCGCAGGAGCAGCATCGCCAGCGTATGACCCTCTTGGCCCAGCTCACTGAACCGTTCCAGCACCTTCATCTCCCGGCTGTGTACCAGCCGGGTACCGCCGGAGGCCATCCGGGTTCGTCCGATGACCCGCGAGATCTCGGTCCGGCGCTTGATCGCCGCCAGGATCTCCGCGTCCAGCTGATCGATCTCCCTGCGGAGTTTGTCGATCTCGGCTTCGGTCCGAGGGAGCTCCGATTCCGAGTCGGTTGTCGAATCCGACCCGGTCGCAGTAGCGGGTGTGCTCATCATTCATCTCCTCGTGTCAGAACCTGGATCGGCGCCGAGGCGCTTCGTGTTACCGGTCCAGAGCTCCTTCACCGTGAAAAAGACCCGGCGGGTCCGGTCGTGCTGAATAGTCCCCCTACCTGCCCGAATGGGATTCAGGATCCCCGTCTGCGGTGCCGCGGCCCGTACAGCCGGAGCGGTCGTTGCGCTACAGGGCAAACCATATTTCCAGTTTGCCACGGTCCGCGAGGTATGCAAAACGGTCACGGTTGGGTATACCGCGAGCGAGGAGCGCAGTTGCGGCACAGTAGCCGGCCATACCACCGAATTCGGCCGAGTGTTCGATCGTGTCGGGTCGCGGCGGTAGCGTGAACAGACGATGGACATCACAGCGGCAGCACCTCGTTCGGATTCGGCCACTCCCCGCGCACAGCACTCCGGTGCCGGCTCGCCGGCGGCCGGCGCGTCCGAGCGCGGGCCGGGTGCGCCGCAGCTACCCGGCCTCGAATATCCGTCCGAGCCCGCATCCGAGGGCGCGGCACCGGGCGGGCTGGCCGCGCTGCAGCGGCGGGTCCAGGCCGAACAGACCCAGCGCCGCACGGATGCCGCCCAGCGGCGCGCCGAGGAGGCCGACGCGCTGCTGGAGGGGCTGAACCCGCAGCAGCGCGCGGCGGTCCTGCACACCGGGCCACCGTTGCTGATCGTGGCGGGCGCCGGTTCGGGTAAGACAGCGGTGCTGACCCGCCGGATCGCCTATCTGCTCGCCGCCCGCGGCGTCACGCCGGGGCAGGTGCTGGCCATCACCTTCACCAACAAGGCCGCCGCCGAAATGCGCGAGCGGGTTATCGAGCTGGTGGGTCCGCGCGCCGCGAGTATGTGGGTGTCGACCTTCCACTCCAGCTGTGTGCGCATCCTGCGTACCCAGGCGGCGCTGCTCCCGGGGATGAACTCGAACTTCTCCATCTACGACGCCGACGATTCCCGCCGCCTGCTCACCATGATCGGCCGGGATCTGGAACTCGATCCCAAGAAGTATTCGGCGCGCCTGCTGGCCACCGCCATCTCGAATCTGAAGAACGAGCTGATCGGCCCGGAGCAGGCGGGTAGCGACGCCGAATTCGAGGACGTGGACCTGCCTCGCGTCGTGGCCCGGGTCTACGCCGAATACCAGCGGCGGCTGCGCGCGGCCAATGCGCTGGATTTCGACGATCTCATCGGTGAGACGGTGGTGCTGCTGCAGAAGCATCCGGAGGTCGCCGAGTACTACCGTCGCCGCTTCCGGCATGTGCTGGTCGACGAGTACCAGGACACCAACCACGCCCAGTACGTGCTGGTGCGGGAACTGGTGGGGCATCACGGCCCGGGCGCCGAAACCGCTACCGAGGCCGCCGATACCGATGCCGGCGCCGCCGCGGCCGATCCCGCGGCCGACGCCGATGCCGCGGACCGGGAGGAGAACCCGCGGGCCGTACCGCCCAGTGAACTGTGCGTGGTCGGTGACGCCGATCAGTCGATCTACGCGTTCCGTGGCGCGACCATCCGCAATATCGAGGAATTCGAACGCGACTTCCCCGACGCCGAGACGATCCTGCTCGAGCAGAACTACCGCTCCACCCAGAACATCCTGTCCGCGGCGAACGCGGTGATCGCCCGCAATACCAACCGCCGCGACAAGCGGTTGTGGACCGAAGCCGGTGAGGGCGAACTCATCACCGGTTATGTCGCCGACAACGAGCACGACGAAGCGGCCTTCGTGGCCCGCGAGATCGACCGGCTGGTCGACGCGGGTGAGGTCGCCTACTCCGATATCGCGGTGTTCTACCGCACCAACAACAACTCCCGGGCACTGGAGGAGATCTTCATCCGGATGGGGCTGCCGTACAAGGTGGTCGGCGGGGTGCGGTTCTACGAGCGCAAGGAAGTGCGCGATATCGTCGCCTACCTGCGTGTCCTGGAGAATCCGGACGATGCGGTGAGCCTGCGCCGCATCCTCAACACCCCGCGCCGCGGGATCGGGGATCGCGCCGAGGCCTGTGTGGCCGTGCACGCCGAGCAGCGGGGTATCGGTTTCGCCGAGGCGCTGCGCGCCGCCGCCGCCGGTGAGGTCGCGCTGCTGAACACCCGGGCCCGCAACGCTATCGCGGGGTTCGTCGCGCTGCTGGAACAGATCCGGGCCGCCGGTGAGATGGACGAACTGGATTTTCCCGATGTGGGCGCCGTGGTGGAGGCGGTGCTGGATCGCACCGGATATCGCGCCGAGCTGGAGGCATCCGACGATCCGCAGGACGGTGCGCGGCTGGACAACCTCAACGAACTGGTCAGCGTGGCCCGCGAATTCAGTTCGGAGGCGCGTAACGCGCTGGAGGCGGCGCGGGCCGAGGGCATCCTGCCGGAGACCGGCGAGGGAGAACCGGAACCGGGCTCGCTGGCCGCGTTCCTGGAGCGGGTTTCGCTGGTGGCCGATACCGATCAGATCCCCGACGAGGGGGCCGGGATGGTCACCATGATGACCCTGCACACAGCCAAGGGCCTGGAATTCCCGGTGGTATTCGTGACGGGCTGGGAGGACGGGCAGTTCCCGCATCTGCGCGCCCTCGGCGATCCGGCGGAGCTGGCGGAGGAACGGCGGTTGGCGTACGTGGGAATCACCCGTGCCCGGCGGCGGCTGTACCTCACCCGCGCGGTGGTGCGATCGGGGTGGGGGCAGCCGGTTTTCAACCCGGAGTCCCGGTTCCTGCAGGAGGTCCCGGATCATCTGATCGACTGGCAGCGGCTGGAGCCGAAGCGCCCGTCGGCGCCGGAACGTTTCGGTCGTCGGCGTGGCGCGGAGTCCGGTGATACCGACTGGACGGGCGGCTGGCCGCAATCGCGAGAGCCGCGGCCCGGAATCCGGGAAGGCCGGTCCGGCCGTCCCGGTATCGCCCGCAACAACGTGGGCCTGGCGCTGGCCGTCGGCGACCGGGTCAGCGATGACAAGTACGGGCTCGGCCGGGTGGTCGCGGCCGACGGGGTCGGCGATATGGCGAGTGTGACCATCGACTTCGGTACCGGCGGCACCATCCGGCTGATCCCGAAGTTCAGCCAGACCCTGACCAAGCTGTAGGCGGCCCACGGCCGCGTGCGGCGGGTTAGATTTCGACCATGAAGTCCCTCGCTCAGCATCTGTTGTGGTTCCTGCCGATGCTCTGGCTCGGTATGGTGCTGGCGATCTCGTTCCTGGAGGCGCCGCTGAAGTTCCGGGCACCCGGTGTGAGCACCGAACTCGGACTGGGAATCGGCCGCATCGTGTTCCGGGCGCTGAACCTCGCCGAATCGGTGCTGGCCGCGCTACTGGTGGTGTCCGTGGTCGTCCTCGGCCCCGGTGCCGGGGTCTGGACCTGGACGGCGATCGCGGTGGGGGTCCTCATTGTGCAGCTGGCCGTGGTGCGGCCGCCGCTGTCGCGCCGGTCGGACCGGGTGCTCGCGGGCGAGGAACTACCCCGTTCGACCGCGCACTACTGGTACATCGCGCTGGAGGTCGCCAAGGTGATCGCGCTGATAGGGCTGGCGATCACCGCGGCGCCGTGAGCCCCGGGCCCATCGGAGCGCGGACCGGGCCGGAGGTACCGGGTCAGTCGCCGCTGCCGTTGAGGCCGATTCCGCGAGTCGCCAGCCAGGGCACCGGATCGACCTTGTCGCTGCCGTTCAGCCAGACCTCGAAATGGCAGTGCGGGCCGGTGGAGAAACCCCGGTTGCCCATCGTGGCGATCTGATCGCCGGCGAACACGTATTCACCGATCGATACCGTGGTGGTGTCGACATGCCCGTACACCGTGACGGTGCCGTCGGCGTGCAGCAGCCGCACCCACATGCCGAAGCCGGACGCGGGCCCGGCATCGATGACCTCGCCGTCGGCCACCGCGTAGATCGGGGTGCCGATCGGACCGGCCACATCGATACCCAGATGCTGGACGCCCCAGCGGGCGCCGAATCCGGAGGTGTAGGAACCGCTGGCGAAGCGGGCGAACAGCGGACGGAACTTGGCTTCTTCCGCCTGGGCCAGGTTGTGTGCGAATTCGGCGCCGTTGGCGAGCATCTCCCCGAACCGGCCCGCGTCGACCGGCGCACCGGCGCCGAGCATCTGCGGCGATTTGGTGTCGCCCACGACGGCGGGATCCTCGGTGGCCATCGACTGGGCCGCGATCTCGTGTACCGAACCGGCGGCCTCGTAATCGGTGGCCTGCTGCTGCTTCTGTTCGCCGGGGGCGGCGGTGGCGCATTGCCCGGCCGCGACGACCGCGCCGGCGGCGACTGCGACGACCGCGGCCCGGCCCTTGAGGGCCGACGGCGGCGCGGCCACGCGGTGCGCGCCGCGGGAGCGGGACTGCTTGGTCTCCTCGGCGGGCTCCGCGTCCTCGGGCACGCTCTCGAGCGCCTCGGCGATGGTGGCCGGACGGACCCGCTCGGTGGGCCGCGGGTGATCCGCGGACTCCCGGGGTGCGGGCTCCTCGGCCCAGGGCTGGGGATCGGTCCAGCTCTGGTGGGTGTTCCAGTTGGGATCGCTGTGCCAGGCGGGCTTTTCGTGCTGCTGCCAGTCGCCGTTGTCCTGCCAGCCGGGGTTGTCCTGCCAGTCGGCGCCGGTCCAATCGCCGCCCTGCGGGGCGTCCCAGGACTGCTGCTGCTCGGCCGGCGGCCACGCCGGTTGACCGGCGGGCGCGTCCCACTGCTGCGCGGCGGGCTGCGAGTCGGCCCAGCTCTGATTGGTGGCCCAGAAATCGTCTGCCGCGGCGCGATGCGAATCGGCGGCGGCGGACGCGGCGGCGGTATTCAGCGGGCGGCGGCGCGAGCGGCTGTCTCCCGGGGCGCCGAAAGCGTTGAACGGCTGCGGCCCCTGATCGACGGGATCGCGATGGCGGCGGCCTGTTCGGTTGTCGTACTGAGGGTTCAGGGTCCCGCGGTGGTTCATCGGCCGATCCGATTGCGGACGGCGGCACCGGTGGATCCCCCGAAGAGGGTGCGATGCGGCCCCGGGGTGGCGACCGCCGAACGGCCCTGCGACTGCGGAGCGGGGTGCTGCGTCAAGCTGCCGTCCTCTCTCAACCTGCTCACGGGAGCATAATCCTGGAGATCTCTACTCGCGCGATAACCGGGTGCGCAAGCGTCCACGCCTGAGCAACGCTCGTGATCGAGCTGTGACATCAACCGCTTCGACGGTAACGAAACGATTGCGGCGCGGCAAGCGGTAGGCCGTACTCAAACGTTACTGTGACATTGATCACCTTTCGGTGGTTCAAATGCTCACCGGCGGAAACTCTGGATGGTGATTTCACGCGACCGGTTTCACGGCTGCCGGACCGCATCTGCCGGATCGCCTGCGGAAGCGCCGGAAGCTACTCGCCGGTAGCCTTGGCCTGCGGGTTTCAGGTCCCCGCGGCGAGGCCCGTGACCTGCGCCACTTAGGATGAACGTGCCCGATCGGCCGTCCCTATGAGTGGTTAGAGTCCGAGCGACCCGCTACCGACGTCGGGCCGCCAACAAAGACGTTGTCATAGCAACGCAGACGAGACGGTGAGTACATGGATCTCTTCGAATATCAGGCGAAGGAGCTCTTCGTAAAGCACGGAGTGCCCTCGTCGGAAGGCCGCGTAACCGACACAGCCGATGACGCGCAGGCGATCGCCGTCGAAATCGGCAAACCGGTGATGATCAAGTCCCAGGTCAAGGTCGGCGGCCGTGGCAAGGCGGGTGGCGTGAAGTACGCCGCCACCCCGGACGACGCGCTGACCCACGCCAACAACATCCTCGGCCTGGACATCAAGGGCCACATCACCAAGAAGATCCTGGTCGCCGAGGCGAAGGATATCGCCGAGGAGTACTACATCTCCTTCCTGCTCGACCGCACCAACCGCACCTACCTGGCCATGTGCTCGGTCGAGGGCGGTATGGAGATCGAAGAGGTCGCCGCCACCAAGCCCGACCGGCTGGCCAAGGTGCCCGTCGACGCGGTCAAGGGTGTCGATCTCGCGTTCGCGCGCTCCATCGCCGAGCAGGGCCACCTGCCCGCCGATGTGCTCGACGCCGCGGCCGTGACCATCCAGAAGCTGTGGGAGGTCTTCGTCAACGAGGACGCCACCCTGGTCGAGGTCAACCCGCTGGTCCGTACCCCGGACAACGAGATCCTCGCGCTCGACGGCAAGGTCACCCTGGACGAGAACGCCGAGTTCCGCCACCCCGACCACGCCGAGTTCGCCGACCGGGACGCGACCGATCCGCTGGAGCTCAAGGCCAAGGAGAACGACCTCAACTACGTCAAGCTCGACGGCGAGGTCGGCATCATCGGCAACGGCGCCGGTCTGGTCATGTCCACCCTGGACGTCGTCGCCTACGCGGGCGAGAACCACAAGGGTGTCAAGCCGGCCAACTTCCTCGATATCGGCGGCGGCGCCTCCGCCGAGGTCATGGCCAACGGGCTCGACGTGATCCTCAACGACGCTCAGGTCAAGAGCGTCTTCGTGAACGTCTTCGGCGGAATCACCGCGTGCGACGCGGTGGCCAACGGCATCGTCAAGGCCCTCGAGATCCTGGGCGACGAAGCCAACAAGCCGCTGGTGGTCCGCCTGGACGGAAACCGGGTGGAAGAGGGTCGCAAGATCCTCGCCGAGGCCGCGCACCCGCTGGTGACGCTGGCGCAGACCATGGACGAAGGCGCCGACAAGGCCGCCGAACTCGCGGCCCGCTGAGTCGACCTACCAGGGCACGCCCAGTAAAGGACAAACAGAACTATGTCTATCTTCCTCAACAAGGACTCGAAGGTCATCGTCCAGGGCATCACCGGTGGCGAGGGCACCAAGCACACCGCCCTGATGCTGAAGGCGGGCACGCAGGTCGTCGGCGGTGTGAACGCGCGTAAGGCGGGCACCACCGTCGCGCACACCGACTCCGACGGCAACGCGGTCGAACTGCCCGTATTCGCCACCGTGGCCGAGGCCATGGAGAAGACCGGTGCCGACGTCTCCATCGCGTTCGTGCCGCCGAAGTTCTCCAAGGACGCCATCATCGAGGCCATCGACGCGGAGATCCCGCTGCTCGTGGTCATCACCGAGGGCATCCCGGTGCAGGACACCGCCTACGCGTGGGCCTACAACGTGGAGAAGGGCGCCAAGACCCGGATCATCGGCCCGAACTGCCCCGGCATCATCACCCCCGGCGAGGCGCTGGTCGGCATCACCCCGGCCAACATCACCGGCAAGGGTCCGATCGGACTGGTCTCCAAGTCCGGCACCCTGACCTACCAGATGATGTACGAGCTGCGCGATTTCGGCTTCTCGACCTCCATCGGTATCGGTGGCGACCCGGTCATCGGCACCACCCATATCGACGCCATCGAGGCGTTCGAGAAGGATCCCGAGACCAAGCTGATCGTCATGATCGGTGAGATCGGCGGCGACGCCGAGGAGCGGGCCGCGGCCTACATCCAGGCCAACGTCACCAAGCCGGTCGTCGGCTACGTCGCCGGCTTCACCGCCCCCGAGGGCAAGACCATGGGCCACGCCGGCGCCATCGTCTCCGGTTCCTCGGGCACCGCCCAGGCCAAGAAGGACGCGCTGGAGGCCGCGGGCGTCAAGGTCGGCAAGACGCCGTCCGAGACCGCCGCCCTGGCGCGCGAGATCCTGGAGAAGGCCGCCGTCTCCGCCTGATCCGGCCGCCGCACGAAACGCAGAGGCCGCCCGCCGCAAGGCCGGGCGGCCTCTGTAATTTGGATGCGCTCCGCGCCTCGAGGGTGGGGCGGTAATTTTGGATGCGCTCCGCGCCTCGAGGGTGGGGCGGTAATTTTGGAGGCGCTCCGCGCCTCGAGGGGGGGGCCCTGTTAACCCGGTTCTTCACTCCCGCCGGTCGCTGCGCTCCCTCTGGTCGCTCCAGAACCGGGCGGGCCCCACCCATTGGATGCGACCATTCGGGGAGACGGGATGTCATTCGTCTCACGCGACCCGGAACACCTGCATGAGTTCCGCGTTCATGTGGTGGTCGAGGGCAGCACCCGATGGAGGGTGCGTGCACTCGTGTGCGTGCAGTAGCGTCAAAGGGAATTCAGCCGTCAAGTACGTATGACTCGACCTAGGAGATGACGACATGTCATACCCGACCGGGGGCTCCGGGTACAACGCACCCGTTCCGCCCTCCGTTCCGCCCAATCCCGGCCAGCAGGCGGCCGGTGGCGCGAGCGCCGCCGGGGCCGACGGGAAAGGACTGCCGTTCTTCCTCACCATCGGTGCCGCGGCGGTGGGCGTCCTCGCCTTCCTGCTCGGCTTCCTGTCCTACGTGGGCGCCGATTCGGACCTGGACCTGCCCTCGTCGGCCGATACCAGCCTGAATCTGTTCGAGTATCAGGAAGCTCCCATCGGCGGGCTGCTGCTGATCGCGGGCCTGCTGGCGGGTCTGTCGCTGCTGCCGAAGCAGAATTGGGTCGGTGCCGCCGCGGCCGTGGCGGGTGGCACGTTCTTCACCATCCTGTTCCAGATGTTCACGCTGCCCGAAGGTGCGAAGGCCGAGATCGGGCTGTACCTGATCCTGGTTCTCGCGCTGGTGCAGACCGGTCTCGCGGTCGCCGTGGTGCTGTTCGACATCGGCATCCTCAAGCCGCCGGCGCCGCGCCCGTCCACGCCGGGCGGATTCCCCGGCGGCCAGCAGGGTTACGGCCAGCAGCAGTACCAGCAGCAGGGCTACGGCCAGCAGCCGCAGCAGTACAGCAGCGGTCAGCAGCAGCAAGCGTCCTACGGTCAGCAGGCCCAGCAGCAGCAGGGTTACAGCCAGCAGCCCTACGGTCAGCAGCAGGGTTACGGTCAGCAGCAGGGTTACGGCCAGCAGCCGCAGCAGTCGCCGTATGCCGGTGGCCAGCAGCAGCCCTCGCCGTACGGCCAGCAGCAGCCGCAGCAGGCCTACGGTCAGCAGCCGCAGCAGCCCGGCCAGCAGGCCCAGCCCTTCGGCGGCGAACAGCCCGCCGATCCGGCCGCCGACGCCACCCGGGCGTTCCGGCAGTCCGACGACCAGAAGTGATCCCCGGCGGTCCCCGGCGCGGCGCGCCTGAAGCGCGCGTGCCGGGGCAACTGCCACTCTGAAATCCATGAGTGCCCCGCGTAGCTCGTCGTCCCACCCGCTCCGGGGCGCACGCCGCAATCCGGAGCGGCCGGCCGGGGAACCGGGTCCGCTCTCACCCGATCGCGCCCGGGTACTCCTCTATGTCGCCTTCCGGCCCGCGGCATTCGCCTTGGCCGCCATCGTGGTCACCATGCTGGCGACTCTGCTCAGCGCCGGTAGCGATCTCACCGGGCTCAGTGGTTCGGTCGCCGCCGGCTGGCTGGCGGTACATCAGGTGCCGCTGCTCATCGGCACCACCGCCGTGAGCCTGCTGCCGGTTCTGCCCACCGCCCTGCTGCTGTGGGCCACCGCCCGGGAGGCCGCCGGCGCCGTCGACACCGAACCCACCGGCGCCGATCTCGGCTGGTTGTGCGGGGCGGCCGTAGGTGGCCCGCTGCTCATCACGGCGGTCTGTCTGGCCGTCACGGAGGACGCGTCGGGTTCCATTGCCCTGCAACGCCCCAACCCGCTGGCTGCCTTCGTATGGGTGCTGGTCCTGCATCTGATCGCCACCCTCGGTGGTGTCGCCTTCCGATGCCGGGCACGGATTTTCGACGCTCTTCCCTACGATGTGATCGCCGCCGCCTATGTCGCGGGACGCTCGGCGCTGCGACTGCTCGCCGGCGCGGCCGTGCTGATCGTGCTGGGCCTGCTCGTGCACTGGTCACAGGTGGGCCGGACCTACGGCAACGCCGAGGGTTTCGTGGACGTCCTCGGCCTCACCCTGCTCTCGCTGCTGTATCTGCCGAACGCGGTGATCGCCGGAGTGGGTGTGCTGGTGGGCCCGGGAGTCCAGTTCGGTGACGCCTCGGTGGGCGTTTTCACGGTGGTGGGCGGTCCGGTCCCGGCGGTGCCGGTGCTCGCCGCGGTGCCGACCGGTCCCGCGGCCCTGTGGTGGGCGGTGCTGCTCATCGTGCCCGCCGCGATCGGAGTGTACGGCGGCGTCGAATCGGCCCGGGTGAGCTATGACCGCCCCGGTGCGCCGTGGGCGCTGCTGGCCTCCGCCGGCCTGGGAAGTTTCGTGCTCACCGTGGCCGCGGCGCTGGCCGGCGGCGATCTCGGGAATTTCGGCCGGCTGGGCGTGGAGCTGCCGGTTTTCGCGCTGGCGGTGTTCGCCTGGCTGGCGATTCCCGGTTACGCGGGCCTGTTCTACGCCCGGACCTTCCTGGTGTCGTTCCCGACCCCGCTGCTGCGTCATCCCGACGCCCTGTTCGATCCGGACGACGTCGATTACGGCGACGACCGGCCGCAGTACCCGGATCGCGCGCACGACACCCGGGCCCTGCCTTCCGGGCGGCTGCCCGAACTTCCCGCGGACGCGGGCGGCGGGTCGGATCGTTACGCGGATCTGCTCGACGGGCCCCCCGCCGAGAAGGTCGGACCGGAGCCGCCGCTGGAGGTGGAGATCGTCGACGACGAGCCCCGTCCGGGCCGGTCCGGATCGCTGTCGGATTCCGAGGGCGCCGGGCACGAGATCCTCGATGCCGAAGTGGTCGACCCGGATCTGCTCGACGACGACTCTCGCGACTCCAGGTAGCGCGGCCGGCCGGGCAGCCGCCGGACGCGCCGCCGAGCGCGTCTACTAGGCTCTATCCGTGCCGAGGGTCCCATCCCGCGGCCGGTGGTCCGGCTGCGGTGGCGCCGCCGTCATCCCTTCGAACTCCAGGAGTAGAACCCTGACCGCCCCGGAACGCACCGATTCCAGCCCGGCCGGCCTGGTGGTACTCGCCTCCGGGACCGGGACGCTGCTGCGCGCGCTGATCGAAGCGGCCGCCGATCCCGCCTACCCCGCGGTGATCCGGGCCGTGGGCGTGGACCGCGAATGCGCCGCTGCCGAGCATGCCGCGTCCGCCGGGATCCCCACCTTCCGGATCGAGGTCGGCGACCACCCCGACCGGGCCGCCTGGGATACCGCCTTCACCGCCGCCGTCTCCGGATACGCACCGGATCTGGTGGTCTCCGCGGGGTTCATGAAACTGCTCGGGCCCGAATTCCTGGACCGCTTCGGCGGCCGGATCATCAACACCCATCCGGCGCTGCTGCCCGCCTTCCCGGGCGCGCACGGGGTGCGCGACGCGCTCGCCTACGGCGTGCGGGTCACCGGTTCGACGGTCCATCTGGTGGATTCCGGAGTCGATACCGGGCCGATCCTGGCCCAGGAGGCGGTCCCGGTGCACCCCGGCGACGACGAGGCCGGGCTGCACGAACGTATCAAGGTCGTGGAACGGCGTCTGCTGGTGGAAATCGTCGCCGCCGCCGCCACGCGTGGAATTGTCTCCGATGGAAGAAAGGCATATATCCCTGATGAGCGAGTTCTCCGGTGAGTGAGCGCACACCGATCCGCCGGGCGCTGGTGAGCGTCTACGACAAGACCGGGCTCGTGGAGCTGGCGACCGCACTGCACGCGGCCGGGGTCGAGCTGGTGTCGACCGGGTCGACGGCGGCCCGTATCGCCGACGCCGGGGTCCCGGTGACCAAGGTCGAGGAGTTGACCGGGTTCCCGGAAACCCTGGACGGCCGGGTCAAAACCCTGCACCCGAGGGTGCACGCGGGCATCCTCGCCGATACTCGCAAACCCGAACACCTCGCCCAGCTCACCGAACTCGGTGTCGATATGTTCCAGCTGGTGGTGGTGAACCTCTACCCGTTCAGCGAGACGGTGGCCAGCGGTGCCACCCCCGACGAATGCGTGGAGCAGATCGATATCGGCGGCCCGTCGATGGTGCGCGCCGCGGCGAAGAACCATCCGTCGGTGGCCGTGGTGGTGAACACCGGTGACTACGAGAGCGTCCGGAAGGCGGTGGCCGACGGCGGTTTCACCCTGGCCGAACGTAGCGCGCTGGCCGCCAAGGCTTTTCAGCACACGGCGAGCTACGACGTGGCCGTGGCGACCTGGATGTCGGAAACCTTGGTGGACCGGGACGGCGCGGACGAGGAATTCCCGGCCTGGCTGGGCGCGAGCTGGGAGCGCGGCGCGGTCCTGCGCTACGGCGAGAACCCGCATCAGCGGGCCGCGCTGTACACCGACGGCGCCGGTAGCCGCGGCCTCGCGCAGGCGGAGCAGCTGCACGGCAAGGAGATGTCGTACAACAACTACACCGACGCCGACGCGGCCTGGCGCGCCGCCTTCGATCACGCCGGTCCCACGGTGGCGATCATCAAGCACGCGAATCCGTGCGGGATCGCGACCGGCGCGGATATAGCGGAGGCGCATCGCAAGGCGCACGCCTGCGACCCGGTGAGCGCGTTCGGCGGTGTCATCGCGACCAACCGGGAGGTATCGGTGGCGATGGCGCAACAGGTCGCGGAGATCTTCACCGAGGTGATCGTGGCCCCCTCATACGCCGACGGTGCGGTCGAGGTGCTGCAGCGCAAGAAGAACGTACGGATCCTGATCGCCGAACCGCCCGCGCCGCAGGGTATGGAACTGCGGCCGGTGAGCGGGGGCCTGCTGGTGCAGGACCGCGACGCGGTCGATGCCGCCGGTGACGATCCCGCCAACTGGACCCTGGCCGTCGGCGAACCCGCCGACGCCGCGACGCTGGCAGACCTCGAATTCGCCTGGCGCGCCTGCCGGGCGGTGAAATCCAATGCCATCCTGCTGGCCCATGAGGGCGCTTCGGTGGGTGTCGGGATGGGGCAGGTCAACCGGGTCGATTCGGTGCGGCTGGCTGTCCAGCGGGCCGGTGACCGGGCCAAAGGCTCGGTGGCGGCCTCCGATGCGTACTTCCCCTTCCCCGACGGCCCGCAGTTGCTGCTGCAGGCCGGTGTCCGCGCCATCGTGCAGCCGGGTGGGTCGGTGCGGGATCAGGAGACCATCGACGCGGCCCGCGAGGCCGGGGTCACCATGTACTTCACGGGCGCCCGCCACTTCGCCCACTGACGACGCGGGGCGCCGGATCACTCCGGCGCCCCGTTGTTTCCGCGTCCGTGACCCCCGGCGGCGATATGCCGCAGGCGGGTGTCCCGGATTCGCCCCGAACAGGTCGGGTCCACGTCGTCAGTGACAGATCGGGGGGCACTGAGAGGGGACGCCGAACAGCGCGCCCAACAGCATGAATAAACTACCCGCTGCCTCGGCGGAACCCGAGGACACCGGCCCGGTGAGTGCCGAGCCGCTGCCCTCGTCACCCAGCGCGGAACCGGTGGAAGGGCCGGCGACCGATTGCGGCCGAGCAGTAGGGGCG
Organism: Nocardia sp. NPDC003345; assembly: GCF_053589395.1. Classification (NCBI taxonomy): domain Bacteria; kingdom Bacillati; phylum Actinomycetota; class Actinomycetes; order Mycobacteriales; family Nocardiaceae; genus Nocardia; species Nocardia sp. NPDC003345. The sequence continues at coordinate 1,117 of NZ_JBSFRU010000046.1, read as the reverse complement.
GCCGGCTCGAGGGGAAGGCCGGGCCCCGCGGTGGCGGTAGCGGTGCCTGCCACCGAGCCGGCGGCGATCGCCAGTGCGACGATGCCGCGGGCAAGAGTCTTCTGCATATCCGTGTTCCCTTCTGCGGTCGCCGCGCGACCATCGGTCGATACGAGAAACACGCTATTGAGGATTGCGGCCACCAGGCAGCCAGAACTTACCCTGCCCCGAAAACTGGTGGCACGGAATATGTTCGAACCGTGAGCAGGGCCGCCGGACTCTCACACAGCGCTTTGGACGCGGCGACTGCCGACCGGGGCGTCGAGCTGGATCTCCAGGGTGCCGAAAACGGCCATCATCACGCACATCTTGCCGGTGGCGTCCGCGCGGGTGCCCTCCTGAAGGGCCACGGTGATCGTCTCCGGATCCTCGGTCACCGCCGCGTTCACGCCATAACACTCCGGAACACCCGATTCGAAATGCACGGCGATACGGTCCGCACCCACCCGCGTCCACGACGTGAACGGAATGGGATGAGCGCCGACCAGATCGGGGTCGGCGGTGAACATCCGCCCGGGATCGGCCCCGGGGACCTCGGTCGGAGCCGCGGGCGGTTCCACACCGGTCGCCGATGAAGCGGAAGCACCTGCCGGTTCCGCGGCCGGGCCCTGATCGCCACCGCAGGAGGTGAGCGCGACGACGGCGCATACGGCCAGAACTATCAGCGAACCCCGCGATACGACCATGCGCCCACTGTAGTGGTGGGCGTGCGCTGTTCATGGTTGCGGTGGGTGAGCACCAGGACGGTGGCGGGGTGCTCAGGGGGCGGGTGGGCTGGGGCGCCGGGGGCGGGTGGCCGCGCGCGAGGTTGGGGAGGCTCGTGGAGGTGAGGAGGTGAACTTGCTCGCGGAGGTGGGGAGGTGACGTCGCCCGTCGAGGTGGGAAGGTGGGCCCCATGCGGGCACGGACAGGTGGCCCTGCTCGCCCAAGGTGGAGAAGTGACCTTGCTCGTGGAGGTGGGGAGGTGACCCCGCCCGCGGAGGTGAGGAGGTGACCCCGCCCGCGGAGGTGAGGAGGTGACCTTGCTCGCCAAGGTTCTGTGTTTATTGGCGCGGCTTCGCCGCGCGGGGTTCGGCCC
>NZ_JBSFRU010000045.1:0-28726 GCF_053589395.1 Nocardia sp. NPDC003345 | reverse complement strand
TGTTCGTCGCCCCGACTCTCGGCCTGCGCCTGCTCGGCCTGTTCGGCGTTCGCCGGTTCGCCACCTGGCGGGTCAGCGCGGCGCACGGCCTGGCCTTCCTGTTCACGATGACCGGGCTCGCGCATTTCATGCCCGACTCCGTCACCGTGATGCCCAGCCACAACGACCTGGTGGCGATGGTGCCCCCGGCCATCCCGTTCGCCGATTTCGCCGTCTACGCGACGGGTGTCCTGGAGTTGGCCGGAGCGGCCGGGCTGGTCTTCGCCGCCACCCGGCGCTGGGCCGGGATCGGCCTGGCCGTCCTGCTCGTGGTGATGATTCCGGCCAATATTCATGCGGCCCTGGAGGACATCCCGCTCAACGGCGATCCGGCCACACCGCTGTGGTTCCGGATCCCGGAACAGATCGTGTATTTCGGCCTGGCGCTGTGGGTCGCGCAAGCGCTGCCCGTCCCGGGGCGCAACCGCGACAGCGCGGTCACCCGGCCCGTCGCCGCGGCACACTGAATCCCGTGGCCACCCGGCACGCGGACTCCGGTGGGCACTGAAACCCCCGGATGAACAGGGCCCGCTCCCGCAGGAGCGGGCCCTGCGCGGGACAGCGGGTGGCATCAGCCCTGCGGAGTCGGGACCAGGATCAACTCGGCCACGTTCAGCCGCGCCGGCACCGAGGTGGCGAACGCGACGGCATCGGCGATATCGCCGGGCTCGAGAATGGTGAACCCGGTACGCCACTCCTCCAGCTGCGCAAGCTGTTTCGCATCGCTCATACCGGCGCCCAGTTCGGTGCCCACGAATCCCGGTTCGATGTTCTTCACCCGCAGGCCGCGCGGACCGAATTCGGCTCGCAGATTACGGGTCAGGTGAGCCACCGCGGCTTTGGTCGCGGAATACACCGCGTATTCGGGGAAGATCCCGTGCCCCCCGACCGAACCCACCAGCACCAGGTCGGCCACCCGGCCCGCACCCGCCGCCGCCAGCAGATCGTCGATGAACGCCCGCGCCGTATAGAGCAGCCCGGTGATATTGGTGCCCACCATCTGATCCCACTCGTCGACCTCCGCCGATTCGAATGCCGCGCCGAGCATGACACCCGCGTTGGCGACCACCAGATCGACGGGGCCCAGCGCCGCTCGCACAGTCGCGGCCGCGTCCCGTACCGAATCGCGATCGGTCACATCCGCGACGACCGCGACGGCGCCGGCGCCGATCTCGGTGGCGAGTTCTTCGATCCGTTCCTTGCGCCGGCCCAGCAGCGCCACTCGCGCGCCGCCCGCCGCCAGCCGCCGGGCGGTCGCGGCGCCGATCCCGCTCGAGGCTCCGGTGACCACAGCCACCCGTCCGTTCAGATTCTCGTTATCGGTCATGTCCACAACATTCGGCCCGGGCGCCGCCGGCTGCCAGGTCGCGGACTTCCTGGTAGTCGCGGGGCCACCCGGCGCGCCCGGCCCACGCATACCCTGGGTTCATGGCTTCGGAAAACCGGTTGGGCGCGTTCCTGCGGGCCCGCCGTGAACTGGTCAAACCGGAAGACTTCGGACTCCCGGGAGGCGGGCAGCGCCGGGTCGCCGGGCTGCGCCGCGAGGAGATCGCACTACTCGCGGGGGTCAGCGCCGACTATTACGTCCGGCTGGAACAAGGCCGGGACAAACACCCCTCCGAACAGGTTGTGGCGGCGCTGGCCAGGGTGCTTTCGCTCGACGACGCGGGCACTGCCCACCTGCGGGAACTGGCGCGGCCTGCGCCTGCCCGCTCGCGCGGACCACGCCGCCCGGAACGGGTGACGCCGGGTCTGCTCCGGTTGATGGACACCTGGTCGCACACCCCGGCCCTCGTACTGGGGCGGCATATGGACGTCCTGGCCGCCAATCCGCTGGCCGCCGCCGTGAACGAATGTTCGGTCCCCGGCGTCAACCAGGTGCGGATGGTCTTTCTCGACCCGCGCGCCCGCGAGGTCTACCCGAATTGGCACCGGATCGCCGAGGAGACGGTCGCGAGCCTGCGCGCCACCGCCGGCACCGATCTCGACGACCCGCGTCTGACCGAACTCGTCGGTGAACTGTCGCTCAAGAGCGAAGAGTTCCGGCAGCTGTGGGCGCGCCACGATGTGCGGGCCAAGACCGCGGGGGTGAAGGAGTTCCACAACGAGGTGGTGGGCGATCTGACGCTGTCCTACGAGAGTTTCGCGGTGAACGGCGCGCCCGGGCAGCTCCTGATCATATATCACGCCGAGCCCGGATCGGCGTCGGAGAGTTCCCTGGCGCTGCTCGGCAGCCTGATCGCCGGCGACTCCCGCGTCGGGGCCCGTGACGTCGAACCCTCCTCCACCCGGACCGAGCGGTAGGACGCCGCCGCGCTGCCGCGACGGCCCACCCACCGGGACCCGCCGCGGTGATCGGCGACACCCCGGCGCCGGGCGGCGAATCGCCGATCCGCCGAAACACTCTCGGTATCAAGGAAATACACGTCGGATGGGAGATAACCGGGGCGGGGGCGGACGTATCGCCGCTGCTACCCTGCACGGTGGAAACTCCCGCACCACGTGGCTGAATGACGATCGAACCCAGCGCCCCGGCACCGCGGAATCGTGGCGATACCGTGCTGTTCGACTGTGATCGCCCGGACTCGAGGGGACGATGAACGATCTCGGCACCGGCGAGGTATTCGCCGGATACACCATCGAGAATCGGCTCGGCGCGGGCGGTTGGGGAATCGTGTATCTGGCCGCCGACCCGCGTCTGCCCCGGCCCGTCGCGCTGAAACTCCTGGACCCCACGATGGCCGACGACGAGGCCCGGCACCGCTTCGAACTGGAAGCCGACCTCACCGCCCGCCTGGACCATCCGAATATCGTCACCATCTACGACCGCGGGCTCGAGGGAGAGATCCCCTGGATCGCCATGCAGTACGTACCGGGCGGCGACGCCTCGACCCTCCTCGGGATCGAGCCGGACCGCGCGTTGCGGATCGGCGCGCATATCGCCGACGCCCTCGACCACGCCCATCGGGCCGGAGTGCTGCACCGCGACGTCAAACCGTCCAATTTCCTGATCACCGAAGCCGAACCCGGCCGGCCCGAACGCGTTCTGCTCACCGATTTCGGGATCGCCCGGCTGCGCGACGCCACCAGCCGGTTGACCAGAACCGGTTCGGTGACCGGTACGGCCGCCTATATCTCGCCGGAACAGGTCTCCGGCGATGAGGTCGATCACCGGGCGGACCAGTATTCCCTGGCCTGCAGCCTGTTCGTCCTGCTCACCGGGCAGCCGCCGTATCCGGTGAGCGAACCGATCGCGCTGGCCCACGCCCATGTGTATTCCCCGCCCATGCTGCCGGGTGATCTGGTTCCGCGGTTGCAGGTGCTGGACGGGGTGTTCGCGAAAGCGCTGGCGAAACAGCCCGACGACCGCTACCCCACCTGCGCGGAGTTCATCGCCGACGCGCACCGGGCGCTGGCGCTGCCGATCCCGCCGGGTTCGGCGACGACGCCACGGGCGCTGACGCCGGCGGATACGACCGCGGTCTCGGCATCCACCCCACCCACAACGTCGTCGCCGGGCCCGCCCGCGGCATCACCGGCCACCCCGCCCGCCCGGGCACCGGAGGATCGGCCCCGCTCCCCCGCGCCGACCGATACGACCGCGGTATCGGCGGCGACTACGCCGGATGCGGCAGAACGTCGGTACCGGCGCACCTCCCCGCTGGTCGTCGCCGTGGCGGCCGCAGTAGCGGTGGTCATCGCCGTGGCCGGGTTCCTGATCGCCGGCGCGGATTCGGGCGGCGGCGCGCGCGATTCCGCTCCGGTATCCGGCGAGGCCGCGGCACCCGGCGCGGCCTCGACACCCGGATGGGACGGGCGGCACCAGGCCGCGGCGGCCGCCTTCCCGGCCCTGGTCGGCGATAAGAACGGGAACACCGGCTGGCAGGGCGCGACCTGTACGGAGAACGATCCGGGATCCGCGGAGCGACGCGCCTACCGCGATTTCGCCCGGATCTCCTGCTATCTCCCGATGGAAGAGAACGGCACCGACACACTGAGTTTCGATATTCTCGACCGCGCCGGGACGGCGCAGGCCGGTCGCGGGCTCGACCAGCTGATCACCACCATGTCCGAGGGCTGCCAGCCCCGTGACCAGAACATGGACCACCCGAGAACAGGGAAGACCCTGCGGGTGGTCACCTGCGCGGGCGTGGACTACCACCGCGATACCCACACCTCGACCTACGTGTGGACCTACTTCCCCGGCCCCGCCTACACCCGGTTCGTGGTCGTGGCCCGGTGGCCGGGCCATACGGTCGACGCACTGCTGAACCAATGGTGGAAACGGGCCCCGTTCGGGAAGTGACCGGCGGCGCGCGTCGGACGGCAGGTCCGGGGCCGCGGGGCTATCGTCGGACCATGGGCGGCAGCACGGGCGCGGTGGAGCTCGAGGTCGGGGATCGCGTCGTGCGGATCTCGAACCCCGACCGGGTGTATTTCCCGGAATCGGGGGCAACCAAGCTGGATCTGGTGCAGTACTACCTGAGCGTGGGCGACGGGATCGTCAACGCGCTGCGGGACCGGCCCTGCATGCTGCACCGGTTCCCGAAGGGACTCGCGGGCGACAAGGTGCATCAGAAGCGGTTGCCGGCCGGGGCGCCGGACTGGGTGCCCACGGTGCGGGTGTTCTTTCCCCGCTACAACCGGCACGCCGACGAACTCTGTGTGCGGGAATTGGCGGATGTGGTGTGGGCGGTACAGATGTCCACAGTGGAGTTTCATCCGTGGAACTCCCGGCGCGCCGATACCGAGAGCCCGGACGAATGGCGGATCGACCTGGACCCGATGCCGGACTGCCCGTGGTCGCGGGTGCAGCGGGTGGCCGGGGTGGTGCGGGAGGTGCTCGACGAGATCGGCGCGGTGGGCTGGCCGAAGACCTCCGGCGGCAGCGGGCTGCACGTCTATGTCCGGATAGCACCCGAGTACGGCTTCCAGGAGGTCCGGCGCGCGGCCCTGGCCTTCGCGAAAGAAGTGGAGCGCCGCGCCCCCGACGATGTGACCACCACGTGGTGGCGCCGCGACCGCGATCCGCGGCTGCTGTTCGTCGACTACAACCAGAACGCCCGCGATCACACCATCGCCGCCGCCTACTCGGTGCGCGGGGTCCCGGCGGCGACCGTATCCACGCCGGTGGGGTGGGACGAGATCCCCGATCTCCATCCCCGGGATTTCACCATCGCCACCGTCCCCGACCGCTATCGCCGCCTCGGCGACCTGCACGCCGGTATCGACGACGCGGTCTTCGACCTGGCCACGCTGATCGAATGGGCCGATCGCGACGAGGTGAACCTCGACGAGGACGCGGATACGGAGAATTAGCGGCGGCCGGTCACCGTGGCCACCAGATCGTCGCCGCGATCACTCCCAGCGGCAGCCCTATCGCGATCACATATCCGGCCACCACCGCCGCGCTCACGGCCGGACGCCTTCGGTCAGACGCCAGCGGGCGAAACTCAGTCGCGGGAGCACGATTTCGACATCGGCGACACCCATGACCGCGTTCAGAGCGATCGGGCCCAGATGGTCGGGCGCCGGCACGATCACCGCCTCGGCGCCGGCACTGCGAGCCTGTTCGGCGACCGGTAGGACGGATTCCGCCCTCGCCCAGACCAGCCGATACCCCAATCGCCGCGCCAGCCGTTGAACCTGGGCGCATTCCCACTCCCACGACCGGCTGATATCCACATCGATCCAGCCGAACGCGACCGGCGGCGTCATCGGGCCTCGACCTCGCGGCACCGGACACCGGATATCGACCGGTCGCGGGGTTTTCCGGCCCACGCGCGCATGTCACATGTCATCGTTGCGACTCTCCGTCGGGATGGATGCTGGGCCCGGTGGCCAGAAGACGACATCGCGTCCCTACCGCTTGATCGCCTGATGAATCGCGGTAATGTCGAACCAGTTCGCACCTGGGATGGGGATCTCGTTGGGCGGCTTTCTGATCCGAGTTTCTGGCTGCCGGGGTGAATCCAGAACACCACCGGACAAACAGTCGTTACAAGCGAGATCCGCAATTGCGCGGAACTATTCCCAATGGCCCAGAGCGGTTGTCACGCGGCGCGCGGATCTTTGCGGCGCGCAAACGATCGTCGCTCATTACGCAAAAGCGAGGAACCCCGTGCCGGACGATGGTTCGACCACCCTGCCGCGCCGCCAGCTCGGCCGATACCTCCGGGAAGCCCGGGAGGGTATCAATATGAACCTCGAAGATGTGGCTCCGCTGCTCCAACTGTCGGTCAGCACACTGTCCCGGATCGAACGCGGTCTCACAGGTGTGCGTGTTCCCGATGTCGAAGCGCTCTGCCGGATCTACGGGATAGACGACGCCGAAGTTGTTGCCGCCCTTGTCGGTCTCGCGAGGCAGTCGGCGGTGAAGAATTGGTGGCAGGAATTCGACGATGTCATGTTCCGCGGTTTCAACCTGTACGTCGGACTCGAATCATCGGCCAGGCGGCTGACGGTCTATCGGCCGGATATCGTGTCCGGCCTGTTTCAAACTCCCGACTACGCCCGAGCTGTCGAACGCGTCTCGCCAGAAGAAGCCGAAGAGGTATGGGAAAAGCGCATCCAGCTCAAGAAGAAGCGTCAGGCTCTGATCACCCGCAGAACCCATCCCGTCCTCGTGGACCTGGTGGTCCACGAGTCGGTCCTGCGAACAGTTGTCGGCGGAGCGAAGGTCATGCGAGACCAACTGCACCACTTGGCGAACATGCCCATCAATGTGACGGTCTCCGTACTTCCCTTCACAGCAGGGATTCCTACCGGTGTACCTACCGGTCCGTTCACAATCTTGGACTTCGGTCACAACACCAAAGGCCGTGAAAACTCGCCCACGGTCGTCTATATCGAGTCCTATGCGGGTGATTTGTACCTGGAGCGCACCAAGGACGTGATCCGGTATCGTCAGGCATACGATGCCGTTCGGCAATCGTCGCTGGACATGGCATCCAGCAAGCGCCTGATCAGGCAGATCGCAGCAACGGAGTACCCCGCATGAATATCGACCTATCAAGAGCCGGGTGGTTCAAATCGAGCCGCAGCGGACACGGTAAGGACTGCATCGAAGCCGCTTTCCTCGACGACGGCGCGGTCGGCGTGCGCGACTCCAAGAACCCCACCGGCCCGGCCCTGGTTTTCACTCCGGCCGAGTGGGACGCGTTCACCACAACCGTCCAGAGCGGCAGGTTCGACCGAGGGTAGGCCGCGCTCCGGGTTCACAGGCAGTGGCACCGGTGACGTATCCGTAGCTGTGCGCCCGAAGGATCGGTGAAGGAGCCGCCGTGGAACCGCCTGCGTCACCGGGCCGGATCATTCTGCTCAACGGAGTGTCGAGCGCGGGAAAAACGACCCTCGCCCGGCAACTCCTGACCGATCTGGCGAGCCCCTACTTCCATATGAGCGTCGATATGTTCGGCGCGATGCGAGCCGAGGCCGCGACTCACGCGCTCGACGACGCCGCCCGGCAGGAGGTACTCCGGCGCACCCGGGCCGGATTCCACCGAGCGGTAGCCGGTATGGCCCGGGCGGGCAACCAGATCGTGATGGATCACGTCCTGTCCGAACCGTGGCGGCTGCGGGACTGCCTCGAGGTCATGACCGGCCTCGATATCGTCTTCGTCGGCGTGCACTGCGCGCCGGAGGAACTACGCCGACGCGAACACGCCCGCGGCGATCGCGAACCCGGCACCGCCGAAGGTCAACTCGGGCAGGTACATGCCCACGGAATCTACGATCTCGAGGTCGATACCACCTACCGCAGTCCCGAATCCTGTTCCGCTGCAATCGGCGATTTCATCGACGGGGCCGGTTCCGCCAGGGCCTTCGACCGGCTCCGTACCGGATTCTGAAGCCGCTCGTTACATCTTGACCATTGCGGCCCGGCCCCCACCACTCTGCTCATCGAACCACTGCTGAGCCCGCACCACCTCGGTGGCGTGCACGCGGATCCAGTCGAGGAATTCGTGCATGGGTTCGGTGAGGCCGCGGCCCAGGCCGGTCAGCTCGTAGCTGACCCGGGGCGGCACCGTCGGGGCCACGATACGTGCGACCAGACCGTCGCGGACCAAGGTGCGCAAGGTCTGCGACGCGGCTGAGTGAATTGCCCCGGTGATCGATCGCAGCCATTGGCCGATTGTGGGATTCGGGTTGTTCGTTCCTCAGGGCATGGCGATTCGAATGTTTTTGACCTGCTGGAACTCGTGGAGCCCTTCGCGTCCCCCCGCCCGGCCGGTGCCGCTCTGCGCCACCCGCTGGACAAGCTGCCCACCACCCACCGAGATTCCGAACGCGCCTACTACGCGCGCGTGGGGGCACTAATCGGTCATGTACCCCAGCCGCTACGGGACATCCGTATCCATCAGGCATCGTCGATCTGCCTGCACGTGTGCGCGGATCGCCACCGTATGCGCGGGGCGGGATCGGTCGTGGCGCCGTTCGCCGTCCATGTCAGTCAACTGCTGGATACACTGGTGGCCCTTTTGTCGACGCCCCCCTCGACCGAGACGCTCGACTCGCTCGAGGCCTCTGAGGTCGAACAGCCACCTCTGCGCGCACTGCCCTGACTGTGGGGTGGGCGTTCTCGCTCGAAGCCCGACGGGAACAGGTCAGGCGGCCACGAATGTGATGTGCAGGTCACGCAGCCCGCGCAGTAGGAAAGTCGGCTCGTACTCGTAGTGGTGCGCGCCCCCGGATCCGTGTGCGTTCTCGTCTACCGCGATATCGCTCATCCGGTCCAGCATCCGGTTGAGCGTGACCTGACCCTCCACCCGCGCCAGCGGCGCCCCGGCGCAGGTGTGCACGCCACGCCCGAATGCGATGTGTTCGCGGGCGTTGCGGCGGTCCAGCCGAAACTCGTCGGGGTTCTCGAACTTCCGGGGGTCGCGGTTGGCGGCGCCGATGCACAACATGAGCACGGTGCCCGCCGGGATATCGACGCCGCCGAGGGTGGTGGATCGGCGGGCCAGCCGGAAGTCGACTTTGGTGGGGCTCTCGGTGCGCAACGATTCCTCCATGAAATTGCCGACCAGGCTGCGGTCCGCACGGAGTCGCTGTTGGAATTCGGGATGTTCGGCCAGCATTCGCACCGCGGAGCTGAGCAGTTTCGTGACGGTTTCCTGTCCCGCCGCGAACAGGAACGTGGCAGGACGCACTACCTCGATGACCTCGGGCAAGGTTCCGTCGGGGTAATCGGTCGTCGCCAAGGTACTGAGAACGTCGGCGCGAGGTTCGCGGCGACGTTCGGAGATGTAGCCGGCGAACGTCTCGTCCAGCCACTCGAGTGGGTTGATACCGACCGGTTCGTGATCCAGCGATCCCACCTGATTGCCGTTCCCGGCCAAGGTCCGGCGGAATCTCTCCCGATCGGTTTCGGGTACACCGAGCAGGTCGGTGATCACCAGGGTCGCGAACGGCTTCGCGTAGTCCTCGAGGAACTCACAACGGCCGGCATCCAGGAACTCGTCGAGCTGGCGGTCGGCCTGCCGCCACATGTACTCCTCGTTCTCTTTGAGCCGTTTCGGCGTGAGCAGGCGGTTGAGCAGGGATCTCGCGCGCGTGTGTTCCGGGGGGTCCATGGTCACCATATGCTCGAAGATCGGGAATCGATGGCGGTGTTCGGCGATCTGCGCGGAGATATCGTCCCCGGTGGGTTCGAACGGCAACGGCGGGAACGGGCCACCGATCGAGATACAGGCCGAGAAGTCCGCAGTGTTACGGAATGCCTCGTTGGCCTCTTGATATCCGGTTACCGCGACGACTCCGTAGTGGGGCTCCCGGAACACCGGGTTCTGGCTGCGCAGATAGTCCAAGTAGTCGTAGGGGTCCTGGGCGATGGCTTCATCGGAGAAGAAGTCCCGTGAGGCAAGGTCGGTCATCGGCTCGCAGCCTTTCGAAGCAGGTCTCCGCCGCGCCGCTGCGGAGCCTCGTCACTGTCCGATCGATCCGGAAACGGGTGTCCGCTGTCGACACTGCCACAAGTTGATCGATCGATAAAATGTTAAGGTGGACCATGACTACCATGAGGCATTTCGGCCAGTCAAGAGATCGGGAGATCTTCACGGACCGGCCCATGAACAGCGCCTCTGGGCGGTGCTGCTGAATGCCGACGAAACGTGCCGCCAAGGCCGACGACACGGGCACGCGGTTGCGACTTATGGAGGCGACCGCTCAGATCATCCGCGAGGAGGGCTACGCCGCGGCGACCTCGCGGCGGGTCGCGGCCGTGGCCGGTGTCAAATCGGCCCTGGTGTACTACTACTTCCCGACGATGGATGACCTGTTCGTCGCGGTGATGCGCGCGGGTGGGGAAAAAGCGCTGGACCGGATGCGCCACGCCCTCACTGCCGACGATCCACTGCAGGTGCTGTGGGAGATCAACACCGACCCCCGGTTCACCCAGCTGAACACCGAATTCATGGCCCTGGCCAACCATCGCAAGCCCGTCGGGGCCGAGCTGAAGGTGTTCGCCGAACGCGTCCGCGATATCGAAACCGCTGCCGTCACCGTGGTGTTGCGCTCCCGCGGGGTCGATATCGCCGAATTTCCGCCGGTGGTCGTATCGATGCTGCTCACCGGCGCGGCCCGGATCCTGTGCAATGAGGGCGCTGTCGGGATGCGGCAAGGACATGCCGAGCTGCGCGCATTCGTCGAGGACCTGATGGGCCGGTACCGCCTGGACGCCGAGACGCGCCCACCCACCGGCCTCCGCGAGTGAGGGCGTTCTTTGTTTCTCTCCTTGGTTTGATCAGTTGAATTGGATCCTGTGCGTGAATGAAAGGCCGGACGATCTGCGCACCGACCGGGAATGGGCACATCATCGGGTTGAAGCACTCGTCTTACCGTTGACAGTTCATGCCGCCGCTGTCAAAGTTTTATCGATCGATCAGTAATTGGTCGATTCTCACGATCGCGGCGCACCGTCGCGGTGATCGTTCAGCGACAGATTGAGGTGGTTCATGAGCGCGCGGGTCGAAGGCAAGGTCGCCTTCATCACGGGAGCAGCACGCGGACAAGGCCGTAGTCATGCGGTCCGGCTGGCGCAAGAGGGCGCCGACATCATCGCCATCGACGTGTGCAAACCGGTCAGTGGCAGCGACGAGATCGTCGCTTCGACACCGGAAGACCTGGCCGAGACTGCCGAGCTGGTCAAGAACCACGGTCGGCGCATCGTTACCGAACAGGTCGACGTACGTGACTACGACGCCCTGAAAGCCGCTCTCGACAACGGGGTCGAGCAATTGGGCCGCCTAGACATCGTCGTCGCGAACGCCGGTATCGGCAACGGCGGCGAAACGCTGGACAAGACCGGTGAATCCGACTGGCAGACCATGATCGATATCAACCTCTCCGGGGTCTGGAAAACGGTGAAGGCCGCCGTGCCGCATCTACTGGAAGCCGGTGGCGGATCGGTCGTCCTCACCAGCTCGGTCGGCGGTATGAAGGCCTACCCCAACACCGGCCACTACATCGCCGCCAAACACGGGGTGATCGGACTGATGCGCAGCTTCGCCGTGGAACTGGGCCAGCACTCCATCCGGGTCAACTCGGTGCTGCCGACCAACGTCAACACCCCGATGTTCATGAACGAAGGAACGATGAAACTGTTCCGGCCAGACCTCGAGAACCCCGGCCCCGACGACTTCGCTCCGGTCGCCCAGCTCATGCATGTTCTGCCAGTGGGATGGGTCGAACCGGTGGACATCAGCAACGCTGTACTGTTCCTCGCCTCCGACGAAGCGCGCTACGTCACCGGCCTGCCGCTGCCCGTTGACGCCGGAAGCCTATTGAAATAGCCATACGACAGCGAATCATCACGGATCCGGTTCAGAGCCCTTTCCAGCATCGAGGAAATGCGCAACGACCCGGCCGCGTGAGGGGGCCGGCGTCAGCTGCCGCTGCGGTCGCCGAACCGCTGTTGCGCCCACACCACCTCGGACCGTGTCCGGTGGTGATCAGGTCGGGGTGGCCAGGGCGAACGGCAGCACCGCCGGGGCGCCGGCGCGGCGCAGGGTCCAGGCGGCGACGGTGAGGGTCCAGCCGGAATCGGTGAGGGTGTCCACCAGCAGGATCGGACCGTCCGCGCCCGACAGGTCGGGAACTTCCCAGGAGTCGTAGAGGGCGGCGACCCGATGCGCGGAATTCACCGCCGATACCGGCGGGCGATCGGGCCGGGTGTGCAGGATGCCCAGGTTGCGCAGGCGCCCGATCCCGGACAGGCGTTCGGCGAGGGATGCGGTGAGCACCGGATGCGTGGCCGATTCCAAGGCGAGTACCGCGGCGGGGCGGACGGCCCAGTCCCATTCGCGCAGGACCGGAATACAGGCGTCGACCACCTCGTCCGGTACCGGGCCGTCGGGTCCGTCCAGGATCGGGCGCAGCCGCCGCCCCCACCCGAGCGCGTTGAGCCGGCCCAGGACCCGGCCGGTCTCGGCGCCTTCGGAGATCTTGCCGGACAGCGGAATACCGAGTTTCGACATACCGGTGGGCCATTGTTTACGCGGCGCGAGATCGACCCCGGGCCGATCGAGCCGGGCGCGGGTGGCTGCCACGGCCTCGGTATCCACCGCGGCGGTGCGATGCTCGCCGGTGCAGTTGTCGCAGCGGCCGCAGACGCCGGTGCCCGGCGCGGCCGCGATGAGGGCGGGGTCGTCGAGCTGGCGGCGCAGGAACTCCATCCGGCAGCCGGTGGTGCGTTCGTAGTCCAGCATCGCCTGCTGTTCGGCGGTGCGGGCGGCATCGAGCCGTTCGTAGCGTTCGGCGTCGTAGGTCCAGGGCATACCGGTGGCCAGCCAGCCGCCGCGGACCCGGCGGACGGCGCCGTCCACATCGAGCACCTTCAGCACCATCTCCAGCCGCGAGCGGTTCAGTTCCACCAGCGGCTCCAAGGCGGCCGTGGACTGCGGGCGGTCGTGATCGAGGGCCTCCAGTACCGACCGGACGATATGTTCCCGCGGGAAGGCGACGGAGGCGAAATAGGCCCAGATCCGGGTGTCCTCCGGGCCGGGCAGCAGTACGACCTCGGCACGTTCGGTGGCGCGCCCGGCGCGGCCGACCTGCTGGTAGTAGGAGATCGGGGACGACGGCGCACCCAGATGCACCACGAACCCGAGATCCGGTTTGTCGAAACCCATACCCAGCGCCGATGTCGCGATCAGGGCCTTGACCTCGTTACCGAGCAGGGCGGCCTCGAGCGCCTCGCGTTCGGCCGGATCGGTCTGGCCGGTGTAGGCGGCGACCCGGTGCCCGTGCGAGGTGAGCACATCCGCGAGATCGTGCGCGCCGGCGACGGTCAGCGCGTAGACGATCCCCGAACCCGGCAGCTCGTCGAGGGTGCCGCTGAGCCAGGTCGTGCGCTCCACCGCGTCGTCGAAGCGGACCACCGACAACCGCAGCGATTCCCGGTCCAGGCTGCCGCGCAACACCAGGGTGTCGGTGCCGATCTGCCCGGCCACATCGGTGACCACCCGGTCGTTGGCGGTGGCGGTGGTGGCCAGCACCGGGACCTCGCTGCCGAGTTCGGCGATCAGGGTGCGGATGCGCCGGTAGTCGGGGCGGAAGTCGTGACCCCAGTCGGAGACGCAATGCGCCTCGTCGATCACCACCAGTCCGGCATCGGCCGCCAGCCGGGGCAGCACCTGATCGCGGAAATCCGGATTGTTGAGCCGTTCCGGGCTCACCAGCAGCACATCCACCGTCCCGGCGGCGACCTGCTCGTGGATCTCGTCCCATTCGGTGACGTTGCCGGAGTTGATGGTCGCGGCCACCACCCCGGCCCGCTGCGCGGACGCCACCTGGTTGCGCATCAGGGCGAGCAGCGGCGAGACGATGACGGTGGGCCCGCGCCCCCGGGCGCGCAGCAGTTTCGCCGCGATGAAATACACCGCGGATTTGCCCCATCCGGTGCGCTGCACGACCAGGGCTCGGCGTTTGCCCACCACCAGCGCCTCGATCGCGGTCCACTGGTCCTCGCGCAGGCGGGCGCCGGGCCCGGCCAGCTCACGAAGCAGTGCCTCCGCGTGCTCACGTAGATCGCCGGCGACTTCGCCGGCCCCGCCCATGGTGCTGCCCGGTGCTGTCGTCATACCGCCATCCTGCCCGACACCACCGACAGCGCCGCACGGCCGGGAGCGGGCGGCTCAGCCGAGGAGTTCGTCCACATAACACCAGCGCCACGCCTCGCCGGGCTCGACACTGCGTATCACCGGATGCCCGCTGGAACCGAAATGCCCGGTCGCGTGATTGCCCGGGGAGGAATCACAGCAGGCGATATGCCCGCAGGTCAGGCACATGCGCAGATGAACCCAGGTCAGGCCCTCGGCCAGGCATTCGGCGCAGACATCCGGTTCGGTGGGCTCGCAGACCAGCGGCGCCTCCCGCAGGTGGGCGCAATCATCGGCCGGGCCCACCGGACCGGCCAGCGTCTCGGCCCGCTGATCGTCCTCGCCCTCGTCGAAGCGGTCGATCATCGACTCCTCGAGGTCGAGCCGGGCCAGCACCGACTGCAGGATCTCGTAGTCCGCGCCACCGGCGTCGCGGACCCGCAGGACGGTATCGCGTTCGGCGCGCAGCATCTCCAGCCGCAGCCGCCGGTACTCGGCGGTGGGGGTGGCGAGTTCGGATTCCGGGCGCCCGAGCCGCTCCCAGGCGGCGTTGGTCCGCCAGGTGACCCTGTCCCGCAGCGATCGCACGACCTCGGCGGGGGTGTCCGGATCGATCGCCTCGTCCAGGGCGGCCAGGCCCGCGTTGGACGCCTGCGTGAGCAGATTCGCCTTCTGCAGCGCGTCCTCGGCCCGGCTGGGCCCGCGCAACCGCAGCCGCCGCACCACCCAGGGCAGCGATGTCCCCTGCAGCAGCAGGGTGCCGCCCACCACCACCAGCGCCAGCAGTTTCAGCACCGGCAACTGCGGGGTGTTCGCGGGAAGCAGCAGAACCGCCGCGAGCGTCACCACCCCGCGCATCCCCGCCCAGGAGACCACCGCGGGGTGGGTCAGTGGTACCTCGGACCGTCCGGTCAAGCGTTCGGCCAGCGCCCACCCGAACACCCAGACCGGCCGGGCCAGCAGCACCGCCAGCAGCACCGCGATCGCGGTGACGATCAGCAGGGTGTGATCGAGCCCGCTCTCCCAGGCACCCTCGATGATCCCGCTGACCTGCAATCCGATCACCAGGAACACGGTGCTCTCCAGAATGAACTGCACCGTGCGCCAGTTGATGCGTTCGGCGGTGCGCGACGCCGCGCTCTGCCAGACCGGCGCGTTGTGCCCGAGGATCATCCCGCAGGTGACGACGGCGATCACGCCGGAGGCATGGATCTCCTCGGCGGGGAGGTAGGCCAGAAACGGTGCCAGGAACGACAGCGTCGTATCGAGCACCGGGTCGGTGATGCGCCGCCGCAGCATCGCGAGCAGATAGGCGACGGCGATTCCGACGACGGCACCGCCGCCCGCGGCGAGCAGGAAATCCCAGCCCGCGTCCCACAGCGAGACCGCGCCGGCGGACGCCGCGATGGCGGTACGCAGCGCGACCAGCGCCGTCGCGTCGTTGAACAGCGATTCGTCCTCGAGAATGGTGACGATCCGGCGCGGCATCCCGATCCGGCGCGCCACCGCCGTGGCCGCCACCGCGTCCGGCGGCGCCACCACCGCGCCCAGCGCCACCGCCACCGCGAACGGCACCGGCAGCAGCCACCACACCACCGCCGCCACGGCGAAGGTGCTGAACAGGACGAGCCCCACCGACAGCAGGGCGATACCGCCTATATTGGCCCGGAAGTCCACCAGCGAGGTTCGCAACGCCGCCGTGTACAGCAGCGGGGGCAGCAGCCCCAGCAGCACCACCTCGGGTTCGAGATGTACCTCGGGAACGAAGGGCAGATACGACGCCGCCACCCCGGCCACGGTCAGCGCCAGCGGTTCGGACACCCCGAACCGCCGGGCCAGTCCCGCGACCGCCGCGGCCGCCGCCACCAGCACCACCAGACCTATCGCCATATGCACACCGGCATTCTCGCAGGCAGGCGGACCGGCCGCGGTCCGGCGGGCGGGGGTCAGCCCTCCTGGTGACCGGTTCGCGGCACCCACCCCGCCGCCGCCAGCGCGGCATCGGAGAAGGTGGCGCCCACGGTGGTGAACCGCGCCGGTGCGACCAGCCCGAGATCCACCGCCCGATCGGCCCGGCGCTCGGCGATCCGCGAGCGCAGATCCGGCATCGGCACCCGGTCGTAGCAGGCGCACAGTTCGGCCACGGTGAGCTGGTAGATATCGCCGGGGTCGTCGATGATCCGGCGCGCGGCCAGATCCCCGCCCATGACCCGGATCATCCGGCCGAGGATCCGGTACGCGTGCAACCGGCACACGCGCAGGTCCCGGCGATACTCGGCGTATCGCATCGCCCTGGCCCGGACCCGCCGCGACAGCCGGCGGCGGAGCGCTCCCGGGCCGCCCGTCTCCTCGCCGTCCGGGGCCAGAGCGGCCTCGAAAACGGGCAGTTCCCGGGCCCCGGCCTTTTCCGGCGCGTCCGGGGCCTCGTCGCGCAGGGCGAATTCGGCGGGAGCGCCCGCGGGGTCGCCGGATCCGGCGACCACCGGCGCGGGCGGCCCGGCCGGGAACGCCCACGAAAGCCCCCGCGCGGCGGTACGCATCGCCACCACCGCGCCGGTGAGCGACATCAGGACCGCGTCGAGCACCATCGCCGCACCCCACTGCCGGGAAAGCTCCCGCTCCGCCCGCCGGAACATCGCGTAGGCGTGTTCACCGTGCAGGTATTCCATCGTCTCGTAGCGGTCCCGGAAGCGATCGAACCCGGTATGGAAATCCCGGACGACCGCCTCCATATCGGACAGCCGGCGCAGGTAGACGGCCGTGGTCCGGGCTCGGGCCACCACGGCGCGCAGCGGGGAACCGAAGGTGAAGGGCCGCAGCGGTTCCGCGATATCGTCGGCCAGCGGCCCGGCCGGAGCCGAGGCGCCCAGGCCCCGCCGGCTCAATGCGTAGACGGGCCCGATGGCGGCGATCCGATACCAGTGCAGCAGGTTGTGATACACCCGGCCGTGAAAACTGCCCAGCAGATAGGGGGTCCAGGTCGCCATCTGCCGCACCTGTGGTTCCGGGACCCGCAGCGACCGGGCGTACTCCCGGCAGGCCCGGTCGAGGATCCCGGCGACGAGAGTGAAGGTCAGCGGTGAGGTCATTCCCCGCACACCCTCCGCGATACCGGAGTCGTCCCAGATCCGCGGCTCGCCCGCCGGCACCGGTTCGCCCGCGCCGCGAATCACGGCCGCCCCGCGACCGTCACCGTGGACCACACGGTATCCGGGCCGGGCGCTGCGGCCTGCGCATACAGCCTTCGGAGTACTCGCACGAACCGACCTCCAACCCCTTCCGTCACAACAGCACTGTTGCCGGTGCGCACGAGTAAACCCGAGAAACCGCCTGTCCACCGCGTATTCGGCCGTAGTGTCAGTGCGTCGGGTACTCGTACCGGCCGCTGCCCGAGGTCAGCGGACCGTGAAACAACCGATAGTCTGTTGTGGCCCGCGCAGGTTTCGGTGAGGATGTGATTCCGCGTGAGTTGGAGCCTGACCCCCGACGAGTTCGCGCACGTGTGGCGCCAAGCCGACCTGGACCGGCTCCCCTATCCGCTGCGGGTCCTGGAATCACCGCGCACCGAACGCGACGCCGAGGTCCTGCGCGCCGAACTCGCCCGGCGCCTGCCTCCCGACCCGGATCTCGACACCTGTCTGCGCATCCTCGCCGAACCGCAGACCCGGGTGATCGCCGTCGGCGCCACCGCCGAACCCGGCCGCGAGCTCCGCGCCCTGGGCTGTGTGGTCTCCGACCGGGCGGTCCTCGCGGTGCAGGCGCCGGGCCGCACTCCAGAGTTCGGCGGACCGGTCCGGCTGGCGATCGGGCACCGCGCCAAACTGGGCGCCCGTCTCGCCGCGCTGCTGCCGAGCACTCCGGCCGGGCGCCATCCGGCCCGTACCGCCTCGACCGCCGCGGTGCGGGATACCGAAACCGTGGTCCAGCAGGAGCGCGCGGCGCCACTGATCCGGAAGCTGCTGTGCGCGCCGCATTCCGCCGAGGGTCATATCCGGATCGAATCGCATCTGGATCGGCCCGCCACCACACCCGCGATCCACTACACCTGGCTCGATGTGGAGAACGACGGACGCTATCTGCTGCGCACCGATGAAGCGGTGCATATCGTCGCCGCCTCGACCGAACAGCTCGCCGCGCATCTGCAGAAGCGTATTCCGGGCTGATCGCCCGGTCGCCCCGACCGGCTGCCACGGCCCGGTGTTGCGGTTACGCTGAGCGGGACCGACGGAGGGGTACGCCAGTCATGAAGATCGAAGACAGTCGAGCCGAGATCGTCCGGTTCCGCCAGGCAGCCCACGCGGGAACCGTCAAGTTCGATCCGGATGCGGCCCGCCGGTGCGCGGAGTTCTACGACCGGCAGGCAGAACGCCTGATCTTTCTACGGCAACGGCTGGAGGACGCCGCCGAGCCACACGGTTTCGGCGGTCTGATCTCCGCCCACCAGCTCGCGGCCGGCTTCGGGCACAAGGCACGCGACGCGGCCGCCCTGCTCGATCACTACATCGAGGCCGCCTACCGGATGAAGGAAGCGTTCCTGGTCAGTGGCGGTCTGTACGAGGAGGCCGACGCAGCGGGCGCCGCCGCGGTACGGGCCGTGGAAGCGAGGTTCGTGCCATGACGCGATACCTCCGCCGACCGCGAGTAACCCGGAGAAAGCAGGCATCATGACGGGTACGGATCCCGATTACATCAGCGCCATGGAGCATTTCGAGGCCATGCGCCACGAGGACATCCACGCCGCGACCCAGCAGATCGATGCCGGTGAGATCCTGCGCCTGTCCGGGACCTGGGTGCACGCCGCCACCACGCTGCAGACGTCCTTCCCGCTCACCCGCGCGGGTACCGACCGGGTGATGAACGCGATGGAATGGGACGGCGAGGCGGCCGACGCCGCCTTCGCCAGCACCCGCAGCTTCGCCGAATCGGTCGACGAACTCGCCGCGATACTGGGTCAGGTGGGGGTGCGGCTCGGCGCGGTGGCCGCGGCCGCCGAAGCGGTGAAGATCGCGGTGGTTCCGCCCGGCGGCTCGGGTCCGGTGGGGGCACTGGCCCGGATGCTGGAGGCGGCCAAGGTGATCGACGCGCAGCTGGTGCAGGAGGTATTGCGCCAGGAGGCGATTCTCACCATGAACATGGTCTACAAGCCCGCGTACACGGTCGCGGGTACCGGCGTTCCCGCGCTGCCCGAGCCGCCCGCCGCCCCCGGGCCGCTTCCCCCGCTGGCCCCGCCGACCCGGCAGCAGGTGGCTCCGTCGCCCGATACCGGCTCACCGGCCGGGACAACCGATCCGGACTCCGCCGGGACCGGAAACGGTGCCGGTGAATCAGGTTCACCGAACGGGACGGCGCCGCATCCGTCCGGCCCGGGCGGTTCTCCCGACTCCCCGGCGCCCGGGGACGACGCCCCGGAACCGCAGGCGCCGCCGCGAAGCGAAAACCCTGCTCCCGAGGAAAATCCGGCCCCTTCGGACGGCCCGGAGCCACCTGAGAGCCCCGAGACTCCCGGCGGCCCGCCACCCTCCGAAAACCCGGCACCTTCCGAAAACCCGGGACCATCCGGGGAAAACCCTGAGGGTTCCGCCCCGGGCGCACCCGCACCGCCGTCCGTGGAGCCGCCCGCTCCACCATCCTCGGAACCACCCGCTCCGGCGGCCCCGGCGCCACCTCCCGCCGCCGAACAGCCACCCGCACCCGCCGAACCCCCGGCGGCTCCGGCACCGGCTCCGGAGGAACCACCGGCCGCCCCACCGGGACCCCATGCCCCCGCGCCCGTACCGCCGAGCCGGAATCCGACCGGGGTCCCGCTCTCCGACCCCGCCGGCCAGCCGGGTATCACCGGCCCCGTTCCCGGGCAGCGCGCACCCGACCAGCCGGGAGTCATACCCCCGAAATCCTGACGCCGACGCGGGGCTGTCTCAGGACAGCGCGGGGTAATCCTGCACCCAGTGGAACCGGGGTCCGTTCAACCGGAACTCGCCCGGATCCACGGCACGCATTTCGACGACCGCCGTCCGGCCGTCGAGTTCACCGTCGAAGCGCAACTTCTGTTCCTCCGGGCCGGTGTAGGTGAAAACCGCGGGCGGCGCGTCCGGGCCCGATATGTGCACGGTGACAGTGCGTGCCGCCGGGTCCACGGTCGCCGGGACGGTCACCAGGCGCCCGTCCATGGACTGCAGCGTGATCGCGCCCGGCGTCTCCACCACGACCCGGCGCCACCGGGTCTCATCGGTGAGCAGGGGCGCGACCGGCTGCCCGCCGACCCGGAACCCGGTGACCTCCCATATCCCGTAGAGCGGTGGTTCCGGTACGCCGCCGCCGAATTCATCCCAGCTCGACCAGCCGATCTGCACGATGCCGGCCACCAGCCACACCCCGAGCACCGCCTGCGCGATACCGGCGTACCGGTTGGCCCGGCGGCCGCTGAACAGTGGCGGCTGGACGGCGGGTTCGGCGGGCCGCGCCAGCACGAAGAAATCCAGGAGCCGGCGCAGCTGCGGTGCGAGCAGGATCAGCGAGAAGACCATCAGGTGGAACGAGAGGATCTTCACCGGGACGTCGAAGGTCATATTCAGGACGAACACCTGCGCCATGCTCACCAGGCTCAACAGCGCGCCGAGGGTCGCTGTGCGCGGTACGAGCAGTAGCAGGCCGCCGAGGAGTTCCGCTGTTCCCAGCAGGATCTCGTACACCGGTGAACTTCCCACCTGCAGCCACAGCACCGCCATCGGGGTCATCTCCCCGAACGGCTGGAGCAGCGCCGACAACGGGGGCGGCGGCATCTGGGTCGGGATGGCCTTGGCGATCCCGTAGAACAGCATCTGCCCGGCCAGCGCCCATCGCAGACCGGTGAGGAACCAGGCCGACAGCCGCGGATAGGCGGCCCGGCGGCGGTCCAGTACCGACCAGATCGCCGCGACTACCGCGGACACCACCAGCAGGCAGAACATCAGTACCCAGATCGCGGCCTGATCACCGCTGCCGGAATCCGACCGGAACACCGTCTCCGCGCCGAATACGTTCCGGCCCACCCATTCGAGCAGCGGAGCCAGTCGCAGCAGCGGCCAGATCGGCGCCTCGTCCGGAAGCAGGTCGTAGACCACACCGGCGAAGGCGAAGAGGATCTGCCCGATCAGGACGCAGAACAGCGCACAGTAGACCACGGCGAACCGCAGCGCCACCCGCAGCGGCCACGGCCAGCGGGCCCGGGTGCTGCCGCCGCGGTGCCCTGGCCGGATCTGTTCACCGGGAACCTCCGGGACCGTCCTGTCCCCCGGCTCCCGGGCGTCTCCGGAGAACCCCGCGTCCCCGGAAATCCGTGTATTCACCCCGGCCACACCGCACCTCGCTGTTCCCGGGCGCACCCGATAACCCGCGTCCCCGCCGGGACCCCACCGAACGAACCTAGGGGATGGCGCACCCCGGTTACCTCCAGGAGAACCCCGATTTCCGTGTCCTCCGTCCGAACGACGACACCGTCCGCCCGTGCCGCGGCGGGCCCGGCTTCTCCTATCGTGGGCGGAGTGGCGGAAAGCTCTCGAGACCTCGTCTCCGAATACACGCCTGTCCTGCGCATCACCAGCGAGGTATTGGGCCCGAAACTCACTGCGCTCTACCTCTACGGCTCCGCGGTGACCGGTGGACTGCGCCCCGACAGCGACCTCGATTTCCTGGCGGTGACCGGCGACGAGCTCGAACCCGGCGAACGAGAATCGCTGGCGGCCCGGCTGCCGGCTGTTTCGGGACGCTGGCCGCGCACGGGTGCGGCCCGCCCGGTGGAGCTCACCGTCCTGGCCGATCCCGCGCTGTTCGCCCCGCGCTTTCCCCTACGCGCCGAATTCGTCTACGGCGAATGGCTGCGCGATGATTTCGAACGCGGGGATCCGGGGCGACCCGTACCCGACCCCGACCTCACGATCCTGATCGCGATGGCGCGGAAAGCTTCGCGGACGCTGTACGGGCCGCCCGCGCAGCGCGTATTCGCACCGGTTCCGCGCGGCGATATCGCGCGCGCCATCGTGGCGAGCCTGCCCGCACTACTGGGCGCGGCGACCGGCGACGAACGCAATACCGTGCTCACCCTGGCCCGGATGTGGGTGACGGCCGAATCGGGCGCGCTGGTCTCCAAGGCCGACGCCGCGGCATCGCTCGCCGGCCGGGTGCCCGCCGATCACGCCGCGACCCTCCGGTACGCCCGGGCGGGATACCTCGGGGTAGCGGCCGACGACTGGACCGGACGCAGCGAGGAAGTGGCGGCCTTCGCCCGCTACGCCGCGGACCGGATCAGGTCGTCATGCGCCGGTTCCGCACCCGCGTAGCGCCATCGCAGGCCCTGTTCACCAAGCGATCGGACCCGCCGCGCCGACGAACGCGCCCGCGACGGTGGCGTCCGCGGATTCCGCCGCCGCCAGGATGTCGCGCGCCGCTTCCGCCGGGCTCGTCGGCGCGTCGGCGGCGGCCGGAGCGAGTTCGGTGGCGACGAAACCCGGGCAGACCGAGGTCACCCGCACGCCGGTCCCGGCCAGCTGTTTGGCCAGACCCACCGTCAGGCTGTTGAGGGCCGCCTTCGACGCCTGATATCCCGGCACGACCATCGGGTAGTACGCCGATCCGGGATTGCGCTGCTCGGTGAGCGAACCCATCTCTGTGGAGATATTGACGATATGGCCCGCCGGGGCCCGCAGTACCAGCGGCAGCAGGGCCTCGATCACATTGACCGGGCCGAAGGTGTTGGTCATCAGGGTGTCGGTGAACGCGCCGAGATGCGCGAAGTTCACCGTCCCCGATGCCGTCGCCTCCGGCAGGATCCCGGCATTGTTCACCAGCACATCGAGGTGGTCGTGGCGGCGTGCGACCGATTCGGCCAGGCATCGCGCGCTGTCGATCGAGCACACGTCCAGTGGTTCGCCCTCCACCGCGAACCCCTCCGCGCGCATCTCCCGGACCACGCCGTCCACGGCCTCCGGGCGCCGCCCGGTCACGATGACCCGGTATCCCTTGCGGGCGAAGGCCGTGGCAGTGGCTCGCCCGATCCCCCGGGTGGCCCCCGTGATCAGCACCGTGTTCTCCGACATCTCGTTCCTTCCGTGGTTCCCAGTGGTACGACGACGCGATCGCGCTGTCGTACAACGAGCATCGGTGACCACACCCTGGGCACGCTGGCAGAAAACCGCCCTCGCGTTCCGGGCCGGGTGGTAGAGGACGGGCTCCGCGACCGGTGGTGGTGACGCAGACGGGTCAGCGGGTCCGCGCGACGCGGAGTTGCCCTCGGATTGCCGATATCATCGCAGGCGCCCGATGTATTCCTGAAGTACAGGTAGTACCGATGACGCGCCAGCCGCACACTGTTGTCCCCGATCCGCCGCAGGCCGAGGAACGCCCGGGCGAGGTGACCGATCCGCGGCCGGGGAATTCACGCGACTATTTCCCACCGCCGCGGGAGTTGCGCGGCAACCTCAACGGCTGGACCTATCCGGCCGTCTTCCTGGTCGCCGTCCTCGCCACCTTCCTGCTGGCACAGGCCGTGCTGTCGCTGGGATCCGGGGAACCCCTGCGGATCGCGGTGAACCTCGCGACCGCCGCCTGGGTGGCCTCCTACCTGCCGATGCTGTCGGCGACCTCGCGGGGCCGGTCGCGGATCCGGATCGAGGGCGCGCGCTACGCCACCGACCAGGGCGCACTGGTGGTTCGCCGTTCCCTCGGATACGAGGTCGCGCTGGTGGTCTGCTTCCTCGCGCTCGCGACGCTGTGCGCCATCTTCGGCATCGGCACCTGGACCGGGACCCTCACGCTGCCGTTGCATCCGCCGATCCCCCCGTGGCTCGCGATCACCGCGGCCGCGCTGCTTTCGGCCTACCTGCTCCTGTACGCGCGGCGTCCGGAGATCCGGCGGCTGGTGCTGACGCCGATGCATATCGTGCTGCCCACGAAAACCTCCTTCGGCAACCGGGTGAGCTGGACCGCGATCGAATCGATCACGGTGGTGTCGCGTAACAACTCCAAGGGCACCATCCGGATCGGGTCGCCGGGCCGCCGGCCCGGACGCGCGCGCACGAAACGTATCCACGCGGAGAAACTGTCCATCGGCTCGTCGGCCACGTATTGGCTGATCCGCTACTACCACGAGCATCCCGACGCCCGGGCCGAACTGTCCGACGAACGCGCCGTCGAGCGGCTACGCGGCTACGCGCTGGTCGATCCCGAACCCGGTGCCGCCTATCCCGTTTCCGTGACCGGTTCTCCCATCGCCGGCCACCGTTAGGCTTCCGGCATGGTGCGGGTGCGGCGTATGCACGAATGGGCGGTCGGTGAGCAGGAGGCCGTCGCGATCCAGGAGCGGCTCCGCGACCGGGTCCGGATCACCGATGCGCACGGCCCGATCCGCCGGGTGGCCGGCCTGGACGTGGCCTACCGCGACCCCGATATCGCGGTCGGTGTGGTGACGGTCCTGGACTCGGACACGCTCGAGACGGTCGACAGCGCCGTGGTCCGGGAACGTATCGAATTCCCCTACATATCAGGTCTTTTCGCCTTCCGGGAGGTACCCGCGCTGACCCGGGCGCTGGAGACGCTGACCGTCGAACCCGATGTCCTGGTCTGCGACGGCCACGGCCTGGCCCATCCGCGCCGGTTCGGGCTGGCCGCCCATCTCGGCGTGCTCACCGACCTGCCGAGTATCGGGGTCGCCAAGAATTTCCACGGCCCGCATACCGAGCCGGGCCCGGACCGGGGCGACCGGACTCCCCTACTCGACGGCGACGAACTCGTGGGCCGGGCGTTGCGCACCCAGCCGGGAGTGAAACCGGTATTCGTCTCGGTCGGGCACCGCTTCACCCTGGACAGCGCGTGCGATCTGGTGTTGCGGCTGGCCCCGCGCTACCGGTTGCCGGAAACCACCCGCACCGCGGATCATCTCGGCCGCCTGGCCTGATACGCGGTCCCTCCGGCGTCACACCCGGACGAGATCGTCCGCGTGGATCACCGGTCGCTGCATACCATCCGGCAGTTCCCGGGTGGACCGGCCCAGCATCGTGGCGAGTTCGGCGGCATCGTATTCCACCACGCCCCGGGCCACCACGACCCGATCCGGGCCGATCAGATCCACCACGTCACCGCCGTGGAAGCGTCCACGCACCCCCACGATGCCGGCCGCGAGCAGCGAACGACGGGCCCCCGCCACCGCGGAGACCGCCCCCGCGTCGATGAGGATGGCACCGCGGCTGTCGGCCGCGTGGCGCACCCAGAACCTACGCGCCGAGAGCCGCACCGGGCGGGCGGCGAAAGCCGTTCCCACCGCGCCGGATTCGAGTGCGGTCCCGGCCTCCGCGGCGGCCGCCAGCAGTACCGGCACACCCGCGTCCGCGGCGAGCCGGGCCGCCGACAGTTTCGAGGCCATACCGCCCGTTCCGAGTACCCCGCCGCTTCCGGCGATCACACCGTCGAGGTCCGCGCTACTGCGGACCTCGGCGATGAAGTTGGCGTCGCCCTTGCGCGGGTCACCGTCGTAGAGCCCGGCCACATCCGAGAGCAGGAACAGCGCGTCGGCGCCCACCAGATGCGCGACCAGCGCGGCGAGCCGGTCGTTGTCGCCGAACCTGATCTCCTCGGTCGCCACGGTGTCGTTCTCGTTCACCACCGCCACCGCGCCCAGTGAACGCAACCGGTCCAGGGTGCGCTGGGCGTTGCGGTGATGCTCGCGCCGGGCGAAATCGTCGGCGCTGAGCAGAACCTGGCCGACCGTGCGGTCGTAGCGGCCGAACGAGGTCCCCCAGGCGTGGGCGAGAGCGAGCTGGCCGACGCTGGCCGCGGCCTGTTTGGTCGCCAGATCGCGTGGGCGGCGGGTGAGGCGCAACGGCGCCAGCCCGGCTCCGATCGCGCCGGAGGACACCACCACCACATCGGATCCGGCGCGCATCCGGGCCTCGATGGCGTCCGCGAGGCGGTCCAGCCGTGCGATATCGAGACCACCGTGCAGGCTGGTGAGCGCGGACGAACCGATCTTCACCACGACCCGCCGGGCCCCGGCGATGGCCTGCCGGGCGGCGCTCGGTGCGAGCGGAGCGTGGGTCACGGCCGTGCTCCCGCTCCGCGGTTACCCAGGTTCACCTGCCTACTCTCCGTCCTCGTCGTCCACCAGGCCACGCCGCACCCGCGAGGCGTGCTTACGTTCGGCCGCGCTCACGCGGTCGGTCTGTTCCAGCCGGATATCGGTGCCGCGCCCGGTGGGCACGATATCCGCGCCCGCGGTGATCTGCGGCTCCCATTCGAAGGTCACCGGGCCGATGGTCACCGGGGCGCCCGGTTGCGCGCCCAGGCGCACCAGCTCGTCCTCGACGCCCAGGCGCGCCAGCCGGTCGGCGAGATAGCCGACCGCTTCGTCGTTGTCGAACTGGGTCTGACGGACCCAGCGCTCGGGCCGGGTACCGCGTACCACGAACCCGCCCGGTTCCTCCGGATCGGCCGCCACCGTGAAGCCCGATTCGTCCACCGCGATGGGCCGGATCACCGGCCGCTTCGGCGCGGCCTTCGGGTGCTCGTCGCGATACTGCTGCACCAGCTCGGCCAAGGCGAAGGTCAGGGGGCGCAGTCCGGCGTGGGCGACCGCCGAGATCAGGAACACCGGCCAGCCCCGCTTCTCCAGATCGGGGGTCACCAGTTCGGCGAGATCCTCGGCGTCGGGCACATCGGCCTTGTTCAGGATCACCACGCGCGGCCGGCCGGCCAGATCGCCCAGACTCGCGTCACCGCTGAGCGCCGGTTTGTAGGCGGCGAGTTCGGCCTCGAGCGCGTCGATATCGGACAGCGGATCGCGGCCGGGTTCGAGGGTGGCCAGATCGACCACATGCGCCAGCACCGCGCAGCGTTCCAGATGCCGCAGGAAGTCCAGGCCCAGACCGCGCCCTTCGCTGGCGCCGGGGATCAGCCCGGGCACATCGGCGACCGTGAAAGTGGTCTCCCCGGCATGCACCACGCCGAGATTGGGCACCAGCGTGGTGAACGGGTAGTCGGCGATCTTCGGTTTCGCCGCGGAGAGCACCGAGACCAGCGACGATTTACCGGCCGAGGGGAAACCCACCAGGCCCACATCGGCCACCGATTTGAGTTCGAGCACCACATCGCGGGTCTCGCCCTCCTCGCCGAGCAGCGCGAAACCCGGCGCCTTCCGGGCACGCGACACCAGGGCGGCATTGCCCAGCCCGCCGCGACCGCCCTTGGCCACCACGAAACGGTTGCCGACCCCGACCAGGTCCATCAGGACCTCGCCGTCGGAATCGAGCACCACGGTGCCGTCGGGCACCTTCAACAGCAGTTCGGAACCGCGTTTGCCGTCCCGGTTCCCGCCTTCACCGGGTTTGCCGTTACCGGCCTTGGCGTGCGGATGGAAGTGGAAGTCCAGCAGAGTGTGCACATTGGCATCGACCTCGAGGATCACATCCCCGCCGTTACCGCCGTTACCGCCGTCGGGCCCGCCGAGAGGTTTGAACTTCTCCCGGTGCACCGACGCACAGCCGTGCCCGCCGTTCCCGGCGCGCACATGAAGAACGACACGGTCGATGAACTTGGCCATGGCCGGATCATCCTCTCTGGGGGTTGGTGGGGCGGGAAGGACACGGAGGTGAGCGAACGCGCGAACAGTGCCCTGGAATGCGAAAAGCGGGCCGAGGGTGTATCACCCTGACCCGCTCGCTGTGGTGGAGTCGTCAGCCGGTCAGGCTTCGACCGGCTCCGGGACCACGATGTTGACGGTCTTGCGACCACGCTTGGTGCCGAACGCGACAGCACCGGCCTCCAGCGCGAACAGAGTGTCGTCCCCGCCACGGCCGACGTTGACGCCGGGGTGGAAGTGGGTGCCGCGCTGGCGCACGAGGATCTCGCCGGCCTGGACGGTCTGCCCGCCGAAGCGCTTCACGCCGAGCCGCTTGGCATTGGAATCGCGGCCGTTCCGGGAGCTGGATGCGCCCTTCTTATGTGCCATTGCTGATACTCCTTCAGCGCGGGCCGTGAAGCCCTGCGGGGTGGTTACTTGATGCCGGTGACCTTCAGGACCGTCAGCGGCTGACGGTGACCCTGGCGCTTGTGGTATCCGGTCTTGTTCTTGAACTTGTGGATGCGGATCTTCGGGCCCTTGGTCTGCTCGACCACCTCGGCCGACACCGAAACCTTCGCGAGCTTGTCGGTCGCGGTGGTCAGCTCGGCGCCATCGACGACGAGCACCGGCGACAGTGCCACGGAGGTGCCCGGCGCACCCTCGATCTTCTCGACCTTCACCAGGTCACCGACCGCGACCTTGTACTGCTTTCCGCCGGTCTTGACGATCGCGTACGTTGCCATCGGTCGGCTACCCTTCTTCCTCTTAGTGCTAGGCACTCGTCTCATGCGGGACCATCCTCGGTTCGCACCGGGATACACCGCACGACTGGTCTGATATCACCGCCGCCTCAGCACCTGGTGGCTCTCGGTATCGGGAACCGGCCACGGAACAGCACAACCGCTGTCGCCGGGCAGCGACTGGCCAAGATTACCCGATGCCTGTTCCCCCGGCCAAACCGGTCCCCTCGCGCGGCCGGCAGTTCCGGGCCCGCGCCCGGCCC
>NZ_JBSFRU010000044.1:0-29239 GCF_053589395.1 Nocardia sp. NPDC003345 | reverse complement strand
CACCGTCGGCGCCGGTCGCGTCACGAAGATCATCAAGTGATTCGCTGAATCGCTGAAAACGGCGCCGCTCCGGAAGGGGCGGCGCCGTTTTCGTTTCAGGACGCAGGCTCGTGCCGGTCAGGTGGCCGGATCCCGGAGACTCCAACGCGACTCCCACCGGCGGGGCCCGTGTACGCTGCCGGGTCGTCCCGGAGGTTCCGCCCGGACCGATCGATCCGATTCCGCCGGGGTGACCGGCCGGCAACCGGCTTCCAGGGTCATCGGCCGGGCCGGAGCCGGGCGGCGGCGGCCAGTGCTGGAAGTGCCGCGGTGGTGAGGGCGGCGCCGAGCGGAGTATCGGTGGCGCGTATCCAGCGCACGGTTCTCATGGCCTGCGTGAGGACTTCGCTGCCACGTATCCGCATTTCCGCCTCGAATCCGCTGACGGCCACCGCGAGGGTGGTTGTTCCCGCGGCAGCCGCGCGTAGGTGGGTTACCAGGCTTGCGGCATCGCGGATGGCGGCACCGGCTCCCATACCGGCGGTGGGCGGTGTGGCGTGGACGGCGTCGCCCAAGGCGGTGATCGGGCCGGCGGGCCAGGGCGCGAGATCCGCGGGCCGTGATGAGGCGGCGTTGAAGCGGAAGGCTGCGATACTGCCGGGGTCGGCCAGGGCGAGGACTTCCAGCGTGCGTTCGCTCCATCCGCGCCCGCGGAATTCGGTCAGGAGCGCGGATCGCAGTGCCGTGCCCCGCATACCGCGCATCGACTCGGCCGCGGTGGCGTCGGGGAGCATGGCGCCCCAGATGTAGGTGGGACCGGTGGTCACCGCCTCGCGCCGGGTGGGGGCGTCGAGTACGGCGTTGCCCACCGGGTCGAGGTAACCGATGTAGAGCGCCGCGCCGCGCGGGCCGATGGCCATTCCGGAACGTGGACCGAGCCGCCGTCGCTCGGCCGCGCCGAGATCGGCGGCGGCCGTCCGGCCCGAGAAACCGACGATACCGGTGGGTTCGCTGGTGGGACGGCCGGCGAGGTGGCGGGCAACGAGTGAATGGGTGCCGTCCGCGCCCACCAGCAGATCGCCCTCCTGCCTGGATCCGTCGGCGAACAGCGCCACCGGGCCGCCCTGCTCGGTGCGGCCGATACCGGTGACTGTGCGGCCCAGCACGAGGTCGGCGCCGGCGGCGTCGGCCAGAATCGTCCGCAGAGTGATGCGGTCGATATCCACGCTCGGGCTGTCACCGAGGTCGGCCGTGGCCCAGCAGTCGGCCGCGCCGGTCCCAGAGTGCGTCGGCGGGTCGCAGTCGCAGCGCGGACGCCGCCCGTAGCAGTCGTTCGACGATCTCCGGTGCGACCAGTTCCCGCAGGGCCGATTGAGCGCGGCCGTCGAGCGTGATGTGGTAGCCGGCGGTGTCGGTGACCTGGTGATCGCGGTCGAAGACCGTAACGTCGAACTCGTGCCGCCGCAGCCCGGCGGCCAGGGCCAGGCCGCCGATTCCACCTCCGACGATGATGATGCGCATAGGGCTCGCTCCCAGGATTCGATACCGGATATTTCCGGAGGCGAGAATGCCAGCGGTAGTGGACATCGAATGTCCACTACCGTGGCCCGGTGGCCGCTACCTCTCGGCGCGCACTGCGCCTGCTGTCGCTGCTCGCCACCGGGCGCCGGTGGACCCTCGCCGAACTCGCCGCTCGCCTCGACGTCGGTGAGCGAACGGTCCGGCGGGATATCGAAACGCTGCGCCTGCTCGACTATCCCGTCCTGACGATGCACGGTCCGGCGGGCGGCTACCGGCTGGGAGCGGGCCACAGACTGCCGCCGCTGCTGTTCGACGACGAGCAGGCCGTCGCGGTCGCGGTCGCCCTGCAAACCGCCCCGAATACCGTTTTCGGCCTCGGCGAGGACGCCGCACGGGCCCTGGACACCCTCGAACAGGTCATGCCCGCGCGACTACGGGCGTCCGTGGCGGCGCTGCGGCTCACCAGATTGCCGAACTACTGGGAGTTCCCGGGCCCGCCGATCGACGCGACTGCTCTGCGGATCGCGGGAAGCGCGGTGCGCCGCTGTCAGGTGCTCGGCGCCGAAATACTCGGTGCCGACGGCACCCGCCCGGCGCCCGGCTCGGCCGGATTCGCCCCGCCCCGCCGTATCGAACCCCACCACCTGGTGGTCTGGGCGAGCCGCTGGTACCTGGTCGGCTACGACCACGCGGACGCCGACTGGCGGGTCCACCGTCTCGACCGCCTGCACCTGCACCCGCCCACGGGAATTCCGTTCACCCCCCGGGACCTGCCCGGTGGCGATATCGCCCGCTTCGTCATGACCAGCCACGACCGTGGTGACACTCTCGCCTCCTGGGAGTGCACCGGAAGTGCGCGACTGGACCTCGCGGCCGCCACGGTCGCGCGGTGGGCGCCCGGCGGATCGGTTGTCGAGCACCTCGATTCGGACCACTGCCGGCTCACGGTCGGCGCGTGGTCGTGGGCCGGCGTCGCCGGGCTGCTCGCCACCTTCGACGCCGAACTCACCGAAGTACAGCCCCGGAACTGGTGGACGCGTGCCGTCGTCTGGTGCGGTGATGGCAGACCGTGGCCGGCGACGGCGAAACGCCGGGTACGCAGCGGTGATCGCCGGGGCGAAGGCCCCGCCGCGTACGAACTCGCAGGCGCCGGATCAGGATTCGCGCGCGGCCTGGAGTAAGGCGTTGGCGAATTTCACCATCTGGGCCGGGCCGCCATACCACGCGGAGATCGCGGAGAGGAGGGCGGCGCGGGCCTCGCGGGCGGTGCGGGCGACCTCGTCGGCCGACAATTCGTCGGTCTCGGCCTTGCCGGCCAGGACTTCGAGGTCATCGCTCGCGGTGAGCAAGCGCATGATGAGGTGGATATCGATATCGGCGCCTTCCTCGGGGCGGCCGTGCCGCGATGTGGTGTCGGCCGGCGGCCCGATTTCCGGCCCCTCCGCGCGGGCCGGCCCGGACAGCGCGGCGATCGACGGCAGTACCGGTCGAGGTGCCTCCGCCGGTTCCGGCTCCGGGGGCACCGATGTGGCGGCCGACGCCTCGGCGGCCTCACGGGCACGCCGGGAGCGGCGGGTTTCCAGCGGCGGGCGTGCGTCACTGTCGGATTCGGTGGTTTCCGCGGCGGTATCGGCAGTGGTGTCGGCCGAATCCGGGACCAGTGACAGCGCCGACGCCGCACCGCGGCGAGGGGCCGGCAGTTCGGGCGCCCCGGGTTCGGAGCCGGTGTCCGTGGCGCCACTGTGACGGGAGGGCGCGGGCTCGTGGCCGGATTCCAGAATACGCGTCAGGATTTCGGATACCGGCGAACCCGAGTCGTCGGCATCGGCGCCGTGGGCCGGCTCCGGTTCGAGCAGGCGGTCGAGGATGGGGGTGCCGTCCGGTGGGGCCAGGCGGGGCGGGGCGGCCGCTTCCGCGGGCTCCTCGCCGGAACCGGGCGCGCCGGCTTCCGTGCCTGTCGCCGGTAACCCCTGGGGCTGCGAATCCGGGGTGCCGGACGAATCGTCGAGAGCGGGTTTGTAGCGTCCGGCCGAACGTGGCAACCGGCGCGCGGGCAACTGGTCCGGTGTGCCGTCGGAATCGGTGCTCCGGGTGGGGAGGCCGGTATCGGATTCGGCGGTGGTGAGGGTGTCGCGGGGACCGGTGGCGGCCGCGCTTTCGTCGGTGGCGGGGGCGTGGCGGGCCGCGGAGCGGGGCAGCCGCCGCGCTGGTGTGGCCGATTGTTCGCCGGTGGCCGGGGCAGCGGCGTCCGGGGTGCGCGAGGTACGGGTGGGTAGCGCGTGCGGAGGCTGCTCGGCGGCGAGGTCGCTCGGCAGGCCGGGCAGCGGATACGGGTCGGCGGCCTCGGATTCGGTGAGCTCCAGAGCAGGCCGGTCGGACGGCCCCGGCGCCGGGAGCTCGGAGAGTGCCGGCGCGGAGCGTTCGGGGAGTCCGGACGACCGGCGTTCGGGAAGTCCCGGAGCGCGGCGTTC
Source organism: Nocardia sp. NPDC003345 (assembly GCF_053589395.1). Classification (NCBI taxonomy): domain Bacteria; kingdom Bacillati; phylum Actinomycetota; class Actinomycetes; order Mycobacteriales; family Nocardiaceae; genus Nocardia; species Nocardia sp. NPDC003345. Next base: position 25,268 of record NZ_JBSFRU010000044.1, on the reverse strand, counting down.
GGGGAGCCCGGAGGCCGGGAGTTCGGAGTGCGCGGAAGTCCCGGTCTCCGGGTGCTCGGGTGCGTGCTGGTCTTCGAATGGATTGAATCCGGCCGACTCGCCGGTATCGGCGAGGTCGAGTTTGCGGCGGCGACCACCGGTTTCCAGCGAATTGGGCACCGCTTCTTCGCCGATAGAGCTGAGCCAGCTCGGCAGCGAACCGGTGTCCTCGGCCGAGCCCGCGAACGAATCGGCCTCGGCCGGTTCGGGGTAGCCGCCGGGCACGGCCGGGTACGGCCCCGGAAGCTGACCGGCCGGAGGTGTGCCCGGCCCGGCCCCGGCGGGGACGGTGGTATCGGTGGTATGCGCGGGGTACGGGGTTCCGGGCGCGGGAATCCGGGACGAGGACGAGAGCGCCGGTGCGTCCGGCTGCGAGATTCGCGGCATGGCCGCGGGATCGGCGTGCGCGGCGTGGTTCGATCCGCTGCCGCGGCGGGTCGGCAGCGCGGTGGTCTCGGCGGCGCCGGTCGAGTCCTCTTCGGGCGGGGTGGAGAAAGAGGGAGAGTCGGGTGGCGGGACAGGGTATCGGGAATCGATGTCCTGGCCAACGGAAGTCATCACCTGGCCGGGCGCGTCCCCGATGACACCGGAGGTGTTCCAGGCCGCGAATGGGTCCATGGCCGCGGAACCGCTGGTGTTCTGGGCCGGTGTGGACAAAGGCGCGGGGGTCCACGTGTAACCGTGATCCGGAACGGAATCGGATCGGTTCGTGGCGCCGTTCGAACCATTCGCCGAATCGAACCCGTCGGATCCGAAGCCCGCGAAGCCCCTCGACTCGGAGTCCCACTGCCCGCGCCCGTACTCCTCCTGCGGGGCGCGGCGTTCGTCTCCGAGGCTGGCATTTTCGGCATCCATGTGCCCATTCTTACCTCCCGGGGCGGTTTTCGTTCTAGTGTGCGAAGCTTGCCGCCACTGCTCGAGAGGTCGAGGGTGATCAGGATTACACCGGCGCCCGGATCGCCGTTGCGGTCCGAGGTTCTCCGCCGGTCACCGGCCGCGGATCGCTGACGTGCCCGGACGCTGTGCCGCCCGGTCACCGGCCCGGACCGGCCGCGCGCCTCGGGGCCGCGCCCGGCCGGAATCCGTGCCCCTTACTTATTTCCCGGTGGTGTCGATGGCACATATGTGCCCTCCGCCGGTGTCCGCGGCGGTAGGCGATACGGCCCCGCGTCAGTGGTGCTGGGCCGTGCCGTGCATACGTCCGGCCACCGCGGGCAGTGCCGCCACCGCGATGACCACGGTGACGATCCCGACCACCCACGAGGTCCACGACGCGCCGTTGTAGGCGGTGTAGTCCATAACCCACGGCGCGAGGAACAGCAACGCGCCGAACAGGGCCATGGCGTAGTCGGTGGCCGCCATAGCGGGCCGGTACATCTGAGCTAGCCCGGTGAGCGCGATGAGCACGCCGAGCACGATCATCGTCCAGGCCGCCCGCTCGTTGGTCGCCACCCAGATCGGGGAGAGTGCGGTGAAGACGCCGAGCACTACGGCCAGGAAGTCCTGGGTCCGGCTTTCGGTGAACATAGTGCCTCCTGAAGCTGGCGGAACAGGTCCCGGGTAGGGGCCTGACCTCGGTATATCGCTGCTCGGGCGGTGGGTCGATATCGCGACGGACACGATTGCGCGGCGAATCGGTGCCCGGTCGAGCGGCTTCCCCCGCCGGGATGGGCAAGTTAGGGTGGGCTACACAAATTTCTATAACCTGTTTCAGGCGCGGCACGCGGGGGCCGCGGGAGGGAGTTCGGTATGACCGCGCCGATCGTGATCGTTGGTGCCGGCCTGGCCGGGCTGCGCACCGCCGAGGAGTTGCGCCGCGCCGGGTACGAGGGTGAACTCGTGTTGCTCGGCGACGAGGCGCATCCGCCCTACGACCGGCCGCCGCTGTCCAAGGATTTCGTGCGCGGAACCACCACCGCGACCCCGCTGCGCCCCGGCGACTTCTACGACGACAAGAAGATCGACCTCCGGCCCGGCACCGCGGCCACCGGTGTGGACACCGCGGCCAAACAGGTGCGGCTGGCCGACGGCAGCACCCTGGACTACGACCAGCTGGTCATCGCCACTGGTCTGCGGGCGCGGCTGCTGCCGGGCGCCGAGGACGTCACCGGCGTACATGTGCTGCGCAGCCACGACGACGCCGTGGCGATCCGGGAGGGTATGCGCTCGGCCGAACGGGCCCTGATCATCGGCGCCGGCTTCATCGGCTGCGAACTGGCCGCGAGCCTGCGTGCGGAGGGCCTGGCGGTCACCCTGGTGGAACCGCAGCAGACCCCGCTGGCGGGGGTGCTGGGCACCGAACTCGGGGAACTGGTGGCCCGCCTGCACCGGGCGGAGGGTGTGGACCTGCGCTGCGGGGTCGGGGTGAACGAACTGCTGTCCGATCCCGCGGGCCGGGTTCGCGGTGCGAGGCTGGCCGACGGTTCGGAGATCGCGGCGGATCTGGTGGTCTCCGGGATCGGCTCCCGCCCGGTCACCGATTGGCTGGCGGGTTCCGGGATCGAACTGGCCGAACCCTCGGCCGGGGGCGGTGTCTTCGCCGACGAGACCGGGCGCACCAGCGCCCCGGGGGTCTGGGCGGTCGGCGATGTGGCGGCCTGGCGGACCCCGACCGGCGAGCATCGCCGGATCGAACATTGGACCAATGCCGGTGAACAGGCAAAGCTGCTGACCTGCGCGCTGCTGGGCGTCGCGGCGCCGGGTATCGCCCAGGTCCCGTACTTCTGGAGTGATCAGTACGAGCTGAAACTGCAGGCCCTGGGCACCCCGCGCGCCACCGACGATATCCGCGTCCTCGCCGACGACGGCCGTAAATTCCTCGCGTACTACTTCCGCGAGGGCCGGCTGGCCGGGGTGGTCGGCGCGGGGATGACCGGTCAGGTGATGAAGATGCGCGCCAAGATCGCCGCGGCCGCCCCGGTGGAGGAGTTGCTCGGCGCCACTCAATAACCTGGTGGGGTGATCGTCGCGCTCATCGACTCCGGTTTCGGGCTGCTGCCCACCGCGGCGTGGCTGCGCAAGCTGCGTCCCGATGTGGATCTGCTGCTGCAATTGGACCCCGAGGGCGCGCCGTGGGGTCCCAAACCGCAGGAGTGGGTGGTCGATCGGGTGGTCTCGGCCGGCCGGACCGCTCGCGACCTGGGTGCGGAGGTGGTGGTGCTGCCGTGCAACACCGCCAGCGTGACCGCGCTGGAGCACGTCCGGGCCGATCTCGGCGCCGAGATCCCGGTGGTGGGTACGGTTCCGGCGATCAAACCGGCCGCGGCGGTCTGCCGGTCGGTCGCGGTCTGGGCGACCGCGGCGACCACCGCCAGTCCGTATCAGGCGGATCTGATCGCCCGTTTCGGCGGTGACGCGAAGGTGACCGGGGTGGCCTGCCACGGGCTGGCCGAGGCGGTGGATCTCGGCGATATGGCCGCGGTGCGGGCCTCGGTGGCCGACGCCGCTTCTCGCACGCCCGCGGATGTCGAAGGGGTGGTGCTGGGGTGTACGCACTATCCGCTGATAGTCGACAGTATCGTCGCCGCGCTGCCCGACGGTGTCCGCCTGTTCGACAGTGCCCAGGCCGTCGCGGCGCAGACCGTTCGCCGGATGGAGGCCCTGGGCGGCCCGGCCACCGGTGACGGGACCGTGCGGGTCTATCTGAGCGGCCGTCCCGGCGTTCTCCCGCCCGGTGCCGCCGCCTACGAACCCGGGCGCGTCCTCGGTGCCGAGGGGGGACGTCAGGGGTGATTCGCGCCGCCCGGCCCTTCCCCGCCGACCGCGCCGATGATGGCCTCGGTGACGGCTCCGACGATGCCGCGGGCAACGGGCTGCCGCACGATCCAGGTCTGCATGGTGATGGGCGGATCGGTCAGCCGCCGCCAGCGCCAGCCGGGTAGCAGCCGTCCGGCGGTGGTCCGGCTGAGGATGGCGCCCTCCGCGCCGGTGGCCCGCAGGCATGCCCGGGCGTTCTCGGTGTAGTTCGCGAAATGCCAGCGCGGGGCGATACCGGCCTCGTGCGCGGCCGAGACCAGCCGGTCGTGGCCGATCGGAACCTGGTCGCGCGCGTGCGCGAGGACGTCCATTCCGTCGAGGGCGCGTAGTGGGCAGGTGTCGCCGGGGAACCTGTCGTCGGCCCGTGGATCGACGACAACGCCGAACGGCTCCTCCAGAACCCGGTGCCGGACGAGATCCGCGGTCGGTGGCTCATGCACGAATGCGATATCCAGCCGTCCGGCGCGCAGTTGCCGGAGTTGTACCGTACTGATCGCGTCGGTCAGCGCCAAGTAGGCCTGGGGGACCGCCTCGCGCACGGAATCGATCAGCTGGTCGAGCCAGTCCGGTGGTAGTCCGGGGGCCAGGCCGACCTGGACGATCTCGCGCACCGGACCCGCGTCCCGGGCGGCGTCCTTGGCGGTGTCGGCGTACCGGAGCAGGGTCAGTACATGCTGGTACAGGGCCGTTCCGGCGGGAGTCGGAACGACTCCGGCCGGGACCCGTTCGAAAAGCGTTACGCCGCATTCGCGTTCGAGCTGCTGTAGCCGGCGGGTGAGCGCCGGCTGGGAGACCAGCAGCGCCTTCGCGGCCGAGGACAGTGATCCGCGATCGAAGACCTCGACGAAATATCGCAGTTGCTGCAGCTCCATCGCCGCCCCCGATCCTTCGTCTCGAACCCTCATGCCATAACTTCAGAACATACCCGGGCCATTCAAGCGGCATTGGATCACCGACGGTTCGCGCGGTTGCATTGTGGTCGGCACCACAGTCGCGCAGCCGGCCGCAGTGCCGCAGCTTCGCTCGAAAGGATCTACGGTGACCGCGTTATCCACCGCACCGCCGTCCACCCGGTATCGCTGGGTCGTTCTCGTCCTCTGCTGGGCCGCCTTCACGATGACCTCGGTCGATCGCGCGACCTGGGGTCCGGCGGCGGGTTCGGTCGGCGACGACCTCGGGGTCGCGGTCGCCGGCCTCGGGGTGTTCGCCACCACCTACTACATCGGTTACGTCATCTCGAACCTGATCGGCGGATTCATCGCCGACTGGATCGGCGCCCGGCTGACCGTCGGGGCGAGCATCCTGCTCTCCGGCGGGTTCATGCTCGCCTTCGGCGAGGTGGACAGCCACGGGCTCGGACTGCTGTTCCAGGCGTGTATCGGTTTGTGCGCCGGGGCCGAGGTCGGTGGCGGGGTCAAACTCATCACCAGCTGGTTCCCGCCCCGGCGGCGCGGGTTCGCGATGGGCGTCTTCATGACCGCGACCTCCCTCGGCCTGGTCGTCGCGAACGCGGTCGTGCCCAGGCTGATCGAGTCGCACAGCTGGCGGACCTCCTACCACCTCTTCGGGTTCACCTCGATAGTGATCGGGCTGTGCTGCCTGGCGCTGCTGCGACCCGGTCCGCTGACCGAGGCCCGCCCGGAAGCCGGCGGCCGGCCGAACCTGCGACCGCTACTGGGCAACCGCGGCCTGCTGCTCTTGGCGCTGGCCGGATTCGGCGCGCTGTGGGGCACCTACGGTTTCATCACCTGGTCGAATCTGCTGATGGTCAAGGGGGTCGGAATCGATCCGGTGCGGGCCGGCACCGTCGTGGTCATCTTCGGTGCGGTCGCGGTGTTCTCGAAGCCGCTGGTGGGCCTGGTGGGTGACACGCTCGGCCTGAGCCGCCGACGGCAGTGCATCGCGATCCTGGCCGCCTTCGTGGCCTGCCTGATCGCCTTCGGCTTCGCCACCACCGCGACCCAGTTCCTCTGGATCGCGCCGTTCCTCGGCATCAGCGCCTACATCTACAGCCCGGTGATGATGGCGATGATCCCGACCCTGTCCGGCCCGGAACTCGCCGGAACGGCGTCGGGCGGAGTGAACGCGTTCTGGCAGCTCGGCAGCACCATCGTGCCCGCGGTGGTCGGGCTGGTATTCGGCGCGACAGGGTCGTTCCAGCTCGTTTTCCTCGTCCTCGCCGCGGGCCCGCTGCTGGCGATCGTGCCCCTGTACTTCATCCGCGGCGCCGACAGCCGGGAGCCCACCGGAGCCGCGACCGCGCGACCCGGCGACGGCCCGCTGATTCTCGCCACCCCCGGAAAGGCCTGATTCCCGAATGACATCGAGCAGTACCCACTACGACGTGATCGTCGCGGGCGGCGGCTCCGCCGGTATCGCGGCCGCGGCCGGCGCGGCCCGGGCCGGTGCGCGCACTCTGCTGATCGAGCGCGGCCCCTGCCTGGGCGGGGCCGCGACCCTGCGCAACGTCGTCACCTACTGCGGGCTCTACACCCGCGACGATCCGCGGCAGGTCGTCTTCGGTATCGCCGACGAGGTGGTCTCCGGGTTGCGGGCGCGCGGCGCGGTGACCGAACCGCGAAAGTTCAACGCGGTCACGGTGGTTTTCGACCCGGAGAGCGTCAAGGTCGTCCTCGACGATCTGTGCCGCGCCGCCGGGGTCGATATCCGGCTGCACAGTCTGCTCATCGGCGCCGATACCGCCGGCGATCACATCACCGCCGTCGAGGTCGCCGACCACGAGGGCGTGCACCGGTTCACCGCCGGTGCGTTCGTCGACGCCACCGGCGATGCCGATCTCGCGCACCGGGCAGGTGCCGAGATCCGCTACGGCACCGACGGCCGGGTCCAGAACGGCAGCCTCGGTGTGCGATTCGGAGGTATCGCGGCGGACGCCGAGGTGACCGTGCGCACCGTGGGCGAGGCCGTGCGCGCCGCCAAGGCCGCGGGCACCGGCGGACTGCTCGCCGAATCCGGGCTGGTGGCCCGGATGCCGGTATCCGGCGATGTCATCGCGTACCTGGTGGACGCGGGCTACGACGCCCGCTCCGCGGCCGACACCAGCCGCGCCGAGATCGACGCCCGGCGCCGGGCGCAGGCCTATCTGGAGGTCGTCCGCACGATCCCGGGCGCCGAGCACGCCTATATCGTCACCACCGGTCCGGAACTGGGCACCCGGGAGTCCCGGCACATCATCACCCGGCACCGGCTGAGCGAAGCCGATATCCTGCGCCCCGGCAGCACCGAGCGGGCCGTCGCGATCGGTGCCTGGCCGATGGAATACCACCCGGGTCCCGGTATTCCGTCCACCTGGAAATTCATCGGCGATCCCGGCTTCTATCCCATCCCGCTGGATTGCCTGCGCAGTATCGGCACCGCCAACCTGTTCGCGGCCGGCCGGACACTCGACGGCGACCGTCAGGCCGGTGCGTCGCTGCGGGTGATGGGTACCGCGTTCGCCACCGGTCAGGCGGCGGGGGTCGCGGCGGCCCGGCAGGTTCACACCGGCCGCGCCACCACCGCCGATGTGCGCGAGGAGCTACAGCGACAGGGCGCGCGGCTACCCGAGCCGATACCCGCGATCTGAGGTCCGTCGCGTCACCGGCCGGTGGATACGCGGGGTTCCACCGGCCGCGCGGCGGCGCCGGCCGGGCCGGTCAGAACTGGATACGCAGGTGGTCGGTGACCGGGCGGGCCTGGCAGCCGAGGATGTAGCCGTTCTCGATGTCCTCGGGGTCGAGGATCTCGGCATTGTCCATCTCGACCTTGCCCTCGAGCACTGTGCACGCGCAGGATCCGCATTCGCCTTCCTGGCACGAGTACGGGACGTCGATGCCCTTGTCGAGCATGATGTCGACCAGGGTCTGTTTCCGCGGCCAGCTCAGGTTGTGGGTCTCGCCGTCCAGCTCGACCTCCACGGTGGCGGCGTCGGCGGCCTCCTCGTCGGAGATCTCGGCGGGCGCGGTATCGGCGAAGGGGTCGCCGGCCAGCGAGTTGAACACCTCGGCGTGGGTGCGGTTACGGGGGACGCCCAGCTGGGCCAGTGCCTCGTGCACGCCGTCCATGAACGGTTTCGGGCCGCACATGAAGGCCGCGTGCGCGGTGTAGGGCCGGGTCAGCTCGGCGAGCGCGGCGACGGTGGGCAGGCCCTGCAGGGTTTCCAGCCAGTGGATGACGGTGAGCCGCTGCGGGTGCTTCGCGGCGAGTTCCCGCAGCTCCGCGGCGAAGATCACCGATTCGTCGTCGCGGTTGGCGTAGACCAGCACGATCTTGCCGCTGCCACGGTCCAGGGCGGATTTGAGAATCGACATCACCGGGGTGATCCCGCTGCCCGCGGCGAAGAGCAGCAGGTCGTCGTCGAGATCCTTGGGCGTGAACACACCCGAGGGCGGCAGCACCTCAAGTTCGTCGCCCGCTTTGATGTTGTCGCACAGCCAGTTGGAGCCGTAGCCGTCCTGGGTGCGCTTCACCGTGACCTTGGGCAGGTCGTCGGTGTAGGGGGAGCTGGCCAGCGAATAGCAGCGCGCCACCGACCCGGTGCGATCACTGGGGATGCGCAGGGTCAGGAACTGGCCCGGCCGATACGCGAACTTCTCCCGCGCCTGCTCGGGGATCTCGAAGACCAGCGAGCTCGCGTCGGTGGTTTCCGCGATGACCTGAGCGACCCGCAATACGACGGATCGCGAGCCATGGGGCACTTCGACGGTGGTCATCTCGTCCTCTCGACACTGGTAGCCGGCGGCCTCCAGCCTACGGCAAAACTAGAACGTGTTTCAATTTTAGCCTATGCCGGCGGACCGTTGGTGGACGAGCTGACCCTCCAGCCCGGCGACGAGCACGCCGACGCCGAAATCGTAGGAGTACTTGCCGCGCAGGTCGGGCAGGTATTCCATTGCGCGGGCAACTCGCTCCGGCATGACCACATCGGGTGGGGTGTCGAGGTTGCGGGGATTCACCCGGCGACGGCCGAACAGGTAGGTGTGAATGGTCGCGTAACCGGCCAATACGTTGCGGTCGTCGAAACCGGCCTCGAACAGGATCTCCATGATCGCGGCGATCAGATCGAGCTGCTTGCCGAGCATCTGCTCGATCAGCACGTCACCCAGGCCGGGGTGGCGGCGCAGCCGCTCGTCGATCTGGGCCAATAGGTCCACCAGCCGGTCCTGCCAGGTGCCCGATTCGGGCGGCGGTTTACGCACCCCCGCGAGCGCGGCCGTGGCCACGAGGTCCAGCAGCTCTCGCTTATCGGCCACGTAGTAATAGGGCGCCATGGGCGAAACACCCAGCTCGCGCGAGAGCCGGCGCATGGATAATTTCTCCACCCCGTCGGCACGGACCACCCGCAGCGCCGCCTCCACGATCTCGGCCTCCGACAGGGTGCTCCCGTTACCACCCCCGCCCCCGCTGGCCTGCATTCGCACGACTCCCATTGCCACCTCAATACGCCGGGCGGCATCCGCCCGTCACGTTCTGTTCAGCTGCTTTGCCCCACGCAGTCTAGGACGACCCTGGATAGGGCTGTGACCGGAACCGGTGATGCGGACGCGCATGGCCGGAGCGAAGGCGGAGGTACGCCTATGACGACGGCGGATGGGGCTGTGACCGGAACCGGTGATGCGGACGCGCATGGCCCCGGCGAAGTCATTACCGGGAAACTGTTCCATTTTGTCAGTGAATGACGTTATGGTGTGACGGTGGTCGCATCGGGCGATCGCAGCGCCGGCACCGTGCCGTGGCTCACCGGCGGCCTCCGGCGAGGTCGCGGCGGCCCGGGCGGCAGCCCGTCGGCGCAGGCACCAATCTGTGGAGGTAGCCATGGCGGACAACCGTTCCTTCGGACCGGCCGGAACCGATCAGCGCGGTCCGATCGGCACTGTCGACAACCACGCGGCCGACGAAGCCCCCGTCATCGAGGAAAGCCTGGTCGAAGAGGTTTCCATCGACGGCATGTGCGGCGTCTACTGATCGGCGGGAGCCGGAATGCTGGATCTGGAAACCCGCTGGCAGTTGCATCCCCGGGTGTCGCTGCGTCCCGAGCCGTTCGGTGCGCTGCTCTACCACTTCGGTAATCGCAAGCTGTCGTTCCTGAAGAATCCGCGGATCGTCGAGATCGTGCGTTCGCTGCCGGGGCATCCCTCGGCCCGCGCGGCCCTGCGGGCCGCCGGTATCGCGGACTCGGCGTCCGGACCGTATGTGAAGGCCCTTGCCGGTCTGGCCGACTCGGAGATGATCCGGCCCGCACCGGCGGCATCCGTGCCGGCGGTGCCCGAGCCGTTCGCCGGCGTCGGCCCGGCCGATCCGGCGGTGCGACTGGTGGACCGCTTCGAATCCGGGCTGGCGGCACCGATCTGCCTCACCTGGGAGCTCACCTACGCGTGCAATCTCTCGTGCGTGCACTGCCTGTCCTCCTCGGGCCGGCGTGATCCGCGGGAGCTGAGCACCGAACAGTGCAAGGCGCTGATCGACGAATTCCAGAAGATGCAGGTGTTCTATGTGAACATCGGCGGCGGCGAACCCACGGTGCGCCCGGACTTCTGGGAACTCGTGGATTACGCGACCGCGCACCAGGTCGGAGTGAAATTCTCCACGAACGGCGTCCGGATAACGCCCGAGGTCGCGAAACGGCTCGCCGACAGCGATTACGTGGATGTGCAGATTTCGCTGGACGGGGCCGATGCCGCGGTGAACGACGCGGTACGCGGGCCCGGTTCCTACGATATGGCGATTCGCGCGCTCGAGAATCTGGCCGAGGCCGGTTTCCGGGACGCGAAACTGTCGGTGGTGGCGACCCGCCACAATATCGACCAGCTCGACCAGTTCCGCGAGATCGCCGATCGTTACGGCGCCACGCTGCGGCTCACCCGCCTGCGCCCTTCGGGCCGGGGCGCCGATGTCTGGGATGATCTGCATCCGCTTCCGGAACAGCAGCGCACCCTGTACGACTGGCTGGTGCGCAACGGTGACGGCGTGCTCACCGGCGATTCGTTCTTCCACCTCTCCGCCTACGGTGAGGCCCTGCCGGGCCTCAACATGTGCGGGGCGGGCCGGGTCGTCTGCCTGGTCGATCCGCTCGGTGACGTCTATGCCTGCCCGTTCGCGATCCACGAGCGGTTCCAGGCCGGAAATATCGTCACCGACGGCGGTTTCGAGACGGTGTGGCGGGAATCGGAACTGTTCGCCGAACTGCGGGAGCCCAGTGGCGGCGGAGCCTGTGCGTCCTGCGCGCACTACGACTCCTGCCGGGGCGGCTGTATGGCGGCGAAGTTCTTCACCGGGCTGCCGGCCGACGGGCCGGATCCGGAATGCGTACAGGGCTACGGCGAAGCGGCCCTCGCCGACGCCGGTCGTATCATTCCGCGTCCGGCGGTGGACCACTCGCGCAAGAGTGCCCCGCGCCGGTCCCGCTCCGGTGGTCCCGTTCCGCTGACGTTGCTGCCGCCCGCGAAACGTCCGGCGCGTGCCTGTGACGAGAGCCCGCTCGTGTGAGAATTGTTGTCCGAGACCGCCCGGAGCACCGATTGCCGAATCGTTGCTCCGGGCGGTTTTCCATATCCGTGCTATCGGTTCGGTGACCTATTTCATGTTCACGCGCGCGGTCGCCGGGGGAATTTCTCCCGATCGGCCCACTTTTTCCCGGACTGCTGATGTCAGCCGTCGAATCGGCAGTTACCATCCGTGGAATGCGCCATGATCGCCTGCCCGACGGATTCGGGGTGCGGATCGACCCACGGGTACGCGCATACTCGGGGGGACGCATCCTGATCGGAGGTTCACCCGCGCGTTTGCTGCGCCTTGCGCCCGAGGCCGCCGAGATGATCGGCGACGGCTATCTCGAGGTGAACGGCCCGCAATCGGCGGTGGTAGCCAGACGGCTACTGGACTCCGGTGTCGCCAATCCCCGGCCCCGGCTGCTGCCTTCGCCGGAGGACGTCACGATCATCGTCCCGCTGCACAACAACCCCGGCGGTCTGGACCGCCTGCTGGCCGCGCTGCGCGGGCATACCGTCATCGTGGTGGACGACGGGTCCGACGAACCGGTTCACGTCGCCGACGAGCACGGTCGCCGGTGTGAGGTGAAGGTGCTGCGGCACGAGCAGCGCCGCGGGCCCGCCGCCGCGCGCAATACCGGTCTGCGGGAGGCCACCACCCAGTTCGTCGCGTTCCTGGACTCGGATGTGGTCCCGCGCAGTGGCTGGCTCGAGGTGATGCTCGGGCATTTCAGCGATCCGCAGGTGGCGTTGGTCGCGCCGCGCATCGTGGCACTGGATCCGGAATCGAACACCCTCGCGCGCTACGAACACGCCCGCTCCTCCCTCGATCTGGGCCGCCGCGAATCCGCGGTGCATTCGGGCGGTGTGGTGTCCTATGTGCCCAGTGCGGCGCTGCTGGTGCGGCGCGCGGTCCTCGAGGCCGAGGGCGGTTTCGACGAGAACATGCATGTCGCCGAGGATGTCGACCTGTGCTGGCGGCTGGAGCGGTCGGGCTGGCGGCTGCGCTACGAACCGGCGGCCCATGTCGCCCACGATCACCGGGTCTCCTTCCGCGACTGGTTCCGCCGCAAACTCTTCTACGGCACCGGCGCCGCGCCGCTGAGCGAACGGCACGCCGGAATGGTCTCGCCGCTGCAGATTCCCAAATGGACGGCGGTCTCGGCGCTGTTCCTGGCGACCCGCACGCGGTGGGGGCTACTGGGCGCGCTGCTGACCCTGCTGATACCGCTACGCCGCCTGCGGCTCGCGTTCGCGGGCGTGGACAACCCCACCGGTATCGCGGCCATCTACGTCGCCCGCGGGTTCTTCGCGGGGCTGTGGCGGCTCGCCTCGGCGATGTGCCGGCACTACTGGCCGGTCACTCTGGCCGCGATGCTGTTCTCCCGCCGCATCCGCCGGATCGCGCTGAGCCTGGCGGTGGCCGAGGGGATGGTCGACTGGTACACCCACCGGGAGGCCGGCGGGCTGGACCCGCTGCGCTATATCGCCTTCCGGCGGATCGACGATATCGGGTACGGCACCGGCCTGTGGCTGGGCGCGTTCCGGGCCGGCAGCCCGGCCGCGTTGAGACCCACCGCGCCCCCGCGGTAAAGGGGCGGCCGGCCGTGGTGGAGACACTGATCATCGGTGGTGGGACGGCCGGTTGCGTGCTGGCCGCGCGACTGAGCGAAGACCCCGGGCATCGGGTCCGGCTCGTGGAGGCCGGGAACCATTGGGCCTCGGCCGCCGAATTCCCGGCCGAACTCTCCGATAGCGCCGGGCTGCCGGTCGGGGACGACGCGTCGTGGCTCTGGCGGTATCCGGTGCTGTTCGCGCCCGGGCGCCCCGGCCGGATCGTACGGGGCCGGGGGATCGGCGGCTCCGGCTCGGTCAACGGCTGCTATTTCATCCGCGCCGCCGCCCGGGATTTCGCTGCCTGGAGCCGGGAGGCCGGGACGCGGGCCTGGGATTTCGAGGATGTGCTGCCGTATCTGAGGGGTCTGGAGAACGACCACGACTTCGGTGACCACCCCGGCCACGGCCGCAGCGGTCCGGTACCGCTGCGGCGGATCACCCGGCCGTCACAATTGGTGAGCGAATTCGGGGCGGCCTGTGTGGATCTGGGATTCGGCGAGGTCGCGGATTGGAACGCGCTGCCCGGCGGTCCGGAATCGGGGGTGGGGCCGGTGCCGTGCACGGTCGGCCCACCCGACGCGTCGGGCCGGTATCAGCGCATCGGCCCCGCGCATTCGTATCTGCTGCCCGCGCTCTCGCGGCCCAACCTCTCCGTTCGCGGCGATACCTCGGTGCTCCGGCTGCGGTTCGACGGAACCCGGGTGGTCGGGGCGGACTGCCTGTCGGGCGGGGGCGTCGAGACCATCCACGCCGACCGGGTGGTGTTGTCGGCGGGGGCGATCGAATCGGCGGCCTTGCTACTGCGTTCCGGTATCGGCCCGCCCGCCGACCTGGCCGCTCTCGATATCCCGGTGGTGGCAGAGTCGCCCGTCGGGCAGTGGGCCACCGACCATCCCGAGATCGGGATCGACTACCGGCATCCGGCACCGTCGGAGGGTGTGGTCCCGGTCGAATACGTGCTGGAATTCGACGATATCGAGATCCGTCCCTACACGATCGCCTTCACGCCCGGCGCGCACCGGATGGGTGTGACCCTGATGCGTCCCACCGGCACGGGCAGTATCCGCCTGGCGTCCGCGGATCCGCTCGCGGCGCCTCTCATCGAACACGGATATCTCGTCACGGCCGCCGATCGCGCTCGGTTACGCGAGGCGGTGGAGCTGGCCGGCAAGATCCTCCACTCGATGTCGGCGCGGCCGGTGGGTGCGGCGGCGCCGGGCGCGATCACCGACGAGTGGCTGCACGACCGGCTGGAGACCTCGCAGCATCTATCGGGTACGTGCCGGATGGGCCGCCCCGACGATACGCGGGCCGTGGTAGACGAACGCTGCCGGGTGCACGGGGTGGAGGGACTGTCCGTGGTGGACCTGTCGGTGGTCCCGGTGCCGCTGAGCCGGGGCCCGCAGGCGACCGTGGTGTTGCTGGCCGAACGCGCCACCGCGGATCTGCGTTGACACACCGTCGTTCCCGGAGCGCCGTCGGTACATCGGGCGCGGCACCATTCGATACACACGTTCGGTGATGTCGCGCTAACCGTTGGCGAACGCCGGTGTGGGACTTTCGCCCCGACCTGGTGTGATCCCGCTGTCCGGTTGGCGCGACCACCGGCCCTACGGTATTTTCCTCCGGTGCGATTCGCGGGGGCGGTGGTTCGGCCCGCTCGTGCGGGCGGCCCCGCGGCTTGTTCGCGAAGCGCCGCAGCAGTGGCATAGTCGTTTGCTATGGATATGCCCTCACTGCCCGCGTCGGGGTAACCGGTGTGGTAGGTGAGCTGTATCGGTCGGGGGTACAGCTCACCGGGGTGGTTCCCGAAATATCAAGCGGCGTCACGCAATATTGCGTCTCCATTTTCGACACCCCGGCCCGATCTCCCGGCGTTCGGGCCGCGAACCAGTACTCTGGTCCTTCGGGTGGCCCGCTGCGGCAACGTGATCCGGGCACCCGGGAATCCGCACCCGGCGCCGGACACGGGGAAGGTACGGCGCCGGTGCGGAAGATCCAGCGAACTCTCCGCGATCGCGGAAATCTCCGAATTCTCGTCCGGGCGCCCGGGCGAGGTGACGACTGCGGTCGCGGCCGACCACCGTCGATGGCCGCGTGGGTGGCGGACCATCTGGCATATTCCGTATCCAGTCGGCTCATAAAAAGATGTGCCGTTGAATAACGGCACATCTTTTAATGAGTTCAGCGGGCGCTGCCGGTGCCCGGAAGACCGGGGAATCCGGGCAGTCCCGTGACCGGCAGGGTCAGCGGCGGCAGGCCGGGCAGCAGCGCCGGCAGCGACGGGAGCAGGCTCGGCGGCGCCGGCGGAATATAGGGGTTGGGCATATTCCAGCCGCCGTGCGGGGGGCCGCTGCGGTTGTTCTCGTGGTTCCGGGTGACCGGCGTGTCGTGATCGTCGTCGCGGTCGTTGCCGTACCCGGCGTGCGAATCGCGGTCCTCGCGACCGTTGCCGCCGCTGTTGAACTGGTCGTTCCAGCCGTCGTAGTTCTGCCGGTTGTGGTCGCGATATCCGTAGTTGCCGTTGTCGTCCCAGCCGTAATCGCCGTTGTCGTAGCCGATGCCGTTGTCGCCGATGCCGTTGTGGCCGACGCCGTGGTCGCCGGAACCGTAGCCGTGATCGTGATCGTTGCCGAAGCCGCCGAAACCACCGGAATCGCTCGAATCGTGGGAGTCGCTACTCGAGGAGGCCGGGTCGGCGAGGGCCGTGCCGGCGATACCGGCGAGTGGGGTCAGGGTGATGACCGCGATCGCGGCGATTCGGGCGGCGATACGTCGGGTGCGCTGGGCCGGGGTTCGGTTCATCGGTGGGGTCCTAACTGATCACGTCCCGGTGGGCTCGCGGGGCGGTGCGTGGATCGGAACAATGATTACCGTACCGCTATATAACGGTACATTCAATAGGTGGAGTGATTTTGCTGACAAGAACGAGGCGGCGGACCCGATGGGCCGCGCATGCGCGGCGCCGGTCGCCTCCCGTGTGATCATCTGGGCATGGCTGCTGATGCGGGCACGGCGAATTGGCTGCGGATCGTGCGGATCGGGGTGGGGATCCTCGGCATGGTGGCGCTCGCGTGGATCCCGATCCGCGACTGGGGCGCGGAGACCTTCTCGGTCGCGAACTACTTCAGCTACTTCACCATCCAGTCCAATGTGCTGGGTGTGGTGGTGCTGCTGACCGGTGGTCTCGCCGACCCGGATTCCCGGCGCTGGCAGGTGTTACGCGGCGCGAGCACCCTGTATCTGGTGATCACCGGGGTCGTCTACGCGACCCTGCTCGCGCATCTGGACGTGATGCTCTCCGACCGCTGGATCAACGATGTGCTGCACCGCGTCCTGCCCGTCGTCCTGCTCGCCGACTGGATCCTGGCGCCCCGGCGGCTCGGTATCACCCCCGGGCTCATCGGCGCATGGCTGGCCTATCCGGCTGCGTACGCGGCCTACACGCTGCTACGCGGTCCGTGGGTGGACTGGTATCCGTATCCGTTCCTGGACCCGAGGACCCAGGGGTATCTATCGCTGGCGCTGGGGCTGGTTGTGCTCACCGTGGTGTTCGTACTGCTCGCCGTGGCGGTCGCCGGTATCGGTGACCTCCGCTTCCGCGGGCGGGCGGCGACGCGCAGCGACCGCAGCGTCTCGGAGATCTGACCGGAGCTCCCGGTCCGGGTGCGGAGCCGGGCGAAGCCGGCTCAGTCGAACACTTCGTCCAGGGTGGCTGCGGTCAGGACGCGGGCGGTCCAAGTGCGAACCCGGTCGTGACGGCCCGCGCGGACCGCCTGGGCGGTGGCCGCCGGGAGCGGACCGAATTTGAGCGTAAGCAGTTCGATCAGCGCTTCGGCGCGGCCGCGTGCCTCTCCACGGGCCTCGCCGCGTGCTTCTCCCTCGGCGCGGAGCCGTTCGGCGGTGGTCATGAGTGCCTCCTTGGCTCCGGGTGCGGTACAGCAGGTCGCGTTGGCGCGAGCGCAGTTCCGCCGAGACGGAAACGACCGGGTTGCCGATGTAGCCGATCCCAGTCGATCCGCGCCGTGATGTCTTTCGGTAGTGCGACGCGCAGTTCACACGCGGCGTCGGCGGGGCGGCCGAGGACGTGGCGGAAGTACGCGTCGTGCGGGTTCGACGGGTTGGCAGGCACCGCGCGAAGTTACCGCGGGGTGCCGACACGAATGGTGAGGTGCCGCAGTGTCTTCGGCCTGTTGACTCGCCTTTGACCGATGTCGGAAGTGCTGTGGCGAGTTCGGTGCGGCGGGCAAGGACGGTGCCCTACCCGGTTCAGATGAGGTTCTTCTGGCGTTTGATGCGGCGGCGGATATCCATCATGAGGGTGTGGCTGCCGCCGTGGCGCAGGAAGCGGGGGATGAAGCGGTTCACGAAGCCGACGAAGAGGAAGAGGTTCTCGAAGCGGCGTTGGTCGGCGGCCGACCATTCCACCTGCATCTGCTCGCGGAAATGGGGCGCGAGGAATCCGATGGTGAGGAACCGGAGCAGGCCACGGAAGGGGATGCGCAGGTACCAGTGGATCATCCGCAGGTCGAGCAGGTCGTTGAGATAGGAGCGGACGAAATCGTCGAGTACCGCGTCTTCGCAGGCCTTGTTCCAGTACTCGTCGAATTCGGCGCGGGTGGCGGGCCACATATCCTCGGGTACCTGCAGGGTGGTGCCCAGTGAGGACGAGGAGCGATAGAACGCCTCGTTCTGTTCCGGGCTCATCCGGCCCGACAGCAGCTGGTAGGTGTCCTCGAAACCGATGTAGAGGCAGGCCGCCACCCATAACTGCAGTTTGCGGTCGAAGGCGTTGTATTTGACCGGAGCGCCGGGCTCGGACCGTACCTGCCGGTGGGCGACGTTGACGGCCTCCCGGAACGCCTTCTTCTCCTCCTCGTCGCCGAGGATGGCGACGGCCAGGTACTGAGTGGTGGTGCGGGCGCGTTTCCACGGGCGCTTCATCAGCGAGCCCGATTCCACCTTGCTCTCCGCGACGCCGTACCCCACACCGGGATTGGCCATCTGCATGATCACGTTGGCGGCGGCACCGGCGAATTGCCAGAAGTCGAGGGCGTCGGTGAGGCGGAGGGGGCGTTTGGTGAGCGCCCGGTGGGTGGTGGCGATCCGGATGCGGGTCTGCTCCGTGGTCAGCGGCGGGCGGCTGCCGGAGCCGGCGGGCGCTGTGGGTTGCCAGGAGTGTGCTGCGGCGGTCATGGGCATCCTTCCCCGGGGATCAGATGTGTCCTAAGTTACTCTAAATTCTAACGACAGTCACTTGGTATCAATGAACTCTGGCTAACTTAGTGCCCTGGTTTCGGCATGGGAAATGTACCTAGAACAGGTATCAAGGCCTGATCCAGTGGCACCAATCTTCCGCAAAACCTTTCGGCAATGCAGGAATCGTGCGTAACATACGGCTCCGACCAACCGTCTCAGACGTTCCAGCGGGGTGGGACACGGCGGCGGTCAAGGAAGGAGCGCGACATGCTCAAACGGCTGGATCGGATTTTCAGCTACGAGATGAAGGTGTCCGAGTTCGTGGGCACCTTCATCATCCTCGGCATTCCCTACGGGCTCATCGGAATCGTCTGGTCGCTCACCCACACCTCGCATCTGCGTGAGATGCACGGCCTGGACGTGATCATCTCGTTCCTCGGCTCGATCGTGTGCTGGCCGGTCCTCACCTTCGCGAATGTGTCGATGACCTGATGATGGCGCTGGTGTGGCTCATCGACATCGTGGTGATCGTCGTCAAGATCCTCGGTGGGCGGACGAAAGTGAATCCGATACTGCGCTTCGGACTCTGGCTCGCGCTGCTGTGTGTGATCGCCGCCGGTATCGCGGCCGTCGGTACCGGGCTGGTGCTGCTCCAGCAGTACCTCACCGGTGATCTCGATACGAGCGGTCCGGTGCTGCCGTGGTGACCACCGAAACGGGCAGGCCGCAGGACCGCACCGACCTGGAACAGGCCGTCGACGACCTCAAGGGCCTATGGCAGCGCCACCCGCAGCGCTCACTGGAGACCCTCGGACGCCAGGTGACCCTGGGCCGGCAGGCCGTGGTCGAGACGGTGAAATCCATGGCCGCGCGCCGGTTCCCGTTCGCGGAATTCGTCAAACAGTGCGCGTTCATGGCGAACGTCTCGGCCGCGCCGACGATATTCGTCGCCATGCCGATCGCGGTCGTGGTGTCGATCCAGATCGGTGCGCTGGTGAACCAGGTCGGCGCCACCACCTTCATCGGCGCGGTCGCCGGGCTGGGCATCATTCGGCAGGGCGCGCCACTGGTGACCTCGCTGATGATCGCGGGCGCGGTGGGTTCGGCCATCTGCGCCGACCTGGGGTCCCGCACGATCCGCGAGGAGATCGACGCGATGAAGGTCATGGGGGTCGATCCGGTCCGCAGGCTCGTTGCCCCCAGACTGGTCGCGGCGGTGCTGGTGAGCATGCTGTTGTGCGGGTTCATCGTGTTCGTGGGTTTCGCGACCGCATACATGTTCAACGTCTACGCGCAATCGGGTACGCCCGGTTCGTTCATCGGCTCTTTCGCCTCGTTCGCCGTCGCCAACGATATGGCCGTGGCACTGGTGAAATCGGCGATCTTCGGAGTGCTGACCGCGATCATCGCCTGCGATGTGGGCCTGCACGCCAAGGGCGGCCCGGGCGGCGTGGCCAACGCGGTGAACTCGGCGGTCGTCTCCTCGGCGCTGATGCTGTTCGCCACCAACATCATCATCACGCAGGTGTACAACACCGTCTTCCCGACGAAGGTGATCTGACGTGGGCACCCGGTACACCCCACCGGCTCTCAAACCGGTCCGCATGGTCGCCTCGGCGGCGGCCGCGCCCATCGAGGCCAACCGCCGGCTCGGGCACCAGGCCATCACTTTCGTGCAGGCGTTGGCGGCGGTGCCGTTCGTGTTCAAGCACTACCGCAAGGAAGTTCTGCGCCTCACCGCCGATGTCGGCTGGGGCAACGGCTCGCTGGTCGTCGGCGGCGGCACCGTCGGCGTGGTGATAATCCTGTGCGGTTTCGGCGGGATCACGGTCGGGATGGAAGCTTTCAGCGCACTGAATCTGCTCACCATGGGCCCGCTCACCGGCGCCATTTCCGGGTTCGCCACGACGCGGGAGTTAGCGCCGATTCTTGCCACCCTCGCGTTCGCGATCCAGGCTGGCTGTAGATTCACCGCCCAACTCGGCTCCATGCGTATCGCCGAGGAGATCGACGCGCTCGAATCCATCGCCATCCGGCCACTGCCGTATCTGGTGACGACCCGGATGATCGCGGCGACGCTGACCATCATTCCCCTGTACAGCGTGGGTCTCGCGGTCGCGTACCTGACCACGAAGCTGTCGGTGCTACTGCTGGGCGGCACCTCGGCGGGGACCTACGACCACTACTTCTTCCAATTCCTGATCGGCCCCGACCTGTTCTTCTCGTTGCTGAAGGTCGTGGTGTTCGTGCTACTGGCGACCTATATCCAGTGTTACTACGGCTTCTTCGCCGCGGGCGGGCCGGAAGGTGTCGGCGTGGCGGCCGGGCAGGCGATCAAGATGGTGATCGTCGTGATGGTGTTCGCGAATCTGTTCTTGACACTGGCGATCTGGGGTATCGACCCCGGCTTCCGGATCTCGGGGTGAGGCGTCGATGATCATCGATCACAGCGGCCGGGGGCCGCGACCGTGGCATATGTCGATGGCGGGCGTAGCGATGCTGACCCTGCTGGCGGTACTGCTGGGGCTGCTGGGCCTGCGCTACACCGGGCACTTCGAGGACCGGGTGCCGGTGCGGGCGGTCCTGACCAGCACCGGTGACGGCCTGCCGGAACGCGCGGATGTGAAATTCCGCGGCATGGTGGTGGGCGCGGTGACCGACGTGGAGGTGGTGGCGGCCGGGAAACGGCAACAGGTCGCGATCGACCTGGATTCCCGTATCGCGCCCACCATTCCGGACAATGTGACCGCGCGGGTGGTGCCGAACAACCTGTTCGGGGTCACCGGTATCGAACTCGTCGACAACGGTGTCGCGCCCGGGCGCCTGTCCGAGGGCGCCGAGATCGCCGAGGACACCAGTGCGGGCACCGTGCAGTTGCAGACGACGCTCACCGTGCTGCGAGATGTGCTGACAAAGATCCAGCCGGAGAAGCTCGGCCGGGTGCTGGCGACCTTCTCCGAAGCGCTCGATCCGGGGGCGCGGGCCCCGGGCTCCACCATCGAACGGCTCGACACCTGGGTGACCGAGGTCCGCCGGATCCAGGGGGTCGGCGATCTGCTCGGCGACCTGGGCCGCGCGACCACCGCGCTGAGCCGATCGGCGCCCGAACTCGTGGGCGTGCTGTCGGAATCGGTGACCACCGCGCGGACGCTGACCGAACGCCGGCAGAACCTCATCACCATGCTCGCCAACGCCGGTGGGGCGGTGGATTCGGTGAACGGCCTGTTCGCCCGGAGTCCCGATGCGGCCAAGGAGCTGGTGCCCGGGCTCGACGGCCTATTCGGTTCGCTGGCGCGGGATCCGGACGCGATTCCGACCGCTGTCGCCAACCTCAATGCCGCGCTCGGGAAACTGTCCAGTGCCTTCAATTGGGGCCCGCAGCGGCAGATGCGCTGGAGTCTGGACGTCTCGTTCACGCCGTTCCAGCAGTACACCGCCGAGGATTGCCCCCGCTACGGTGAGATGGCCGGTCCGCGCTGCGGCGGCCCGTCCGTTCCGCAGGTGGCGCCGGTGCAGGAGTACCCGCCGAACCTGCTGCCGGGCTGGGTCGAGGGCGCGGGGCCGAAACCGCAGGCGCCGGCCGCACCCGCGCCGGTACAGAGTCCGGCGCTCCCGGGTCTGCCGGGCCTGCCCACGCTCCCGGGGCTGCCGGCCATTCCGGGAATCACCGCGCCGCTGTTTCCCGTCGCCCCGGGAACTGCCGCCGCCCCGGGAACCCCCGCGGTTCCCGGCGCGCCCGCCACTCCGGGAACATCCGCTGTCCCCGGCCCACCGGCTCCCGCCGGCGCTCCGATCGCCCGGCTACGCGGTCATGCCGCCGTGGCCGCGCTGCTCGGGCGCGAACCCACCACCGCCGAACTGCTCCTGCTCACCTCGGTGCTGGCCGGCGGCACGATCGACGTCTACTCGGAGGGGGACGCCTGATGCGTCTGGCGCGCACGATCACGGGATTCAGCCTCTTCGCTGTGATCGCGATAGTGCTGACCTACACGATCTGGTCCACACTGCAGCGGTCGGTGCCGGGCGAGACGGAGACCTACTCGGCCACCTTCACCGATGTGATGGGTGTGCGGGTCGGCGACGATGTGCGGATGGCCGGGGTACGGGTCGGCCGGGTCGACTCGCTCGAATTCGAACCGGATTACAAGGCCCGGCTGGTGCTGCGGATCGAGGAGCGTCAGCGGCTCACCGACACCACCAAGGCGCTGGTGCGATACCAGAACCTGATCGGGCAGCGCTATATCGCGCTGCTCCCGGGCGCCGAGCGCGGCGCCGAGATGGCGCCGGGCGCGCATATCCCGGTGGACCGCACCGAACCGTCCTTCGATGTCTCGGCACTGCTGTCCGGGTTCGAACCGCTGTTCAGCGTCCTGCAACCCGATCAGGTGAATTCGCTGTCGGACACCCTCATCCAGGCGTTGCAGGGTGACGGGGTGTCGCTGAGCGCGCTCATCACCCAGGCGGCCGAACTCGCCGAGACCTTCGGGCAGCGCGACGAGATCCTGGGCGCGGTCATCACCAACCTGAGCAGTGTGATCGCCGGGCTGGCCAACCGCAGTGCGGAACTGGAGACACTGATTACGCAGACCAGAGGTTTGATGGACGCGCTGTACGCCGAAGGAGAGACGCTCAAGAGTTCGGTGGATCAGGTGGCCACCGCCACCGATTCGCTGACCGGCCTGATCGCCACGGTCAAACCGGATATCGCGCTGGCCCAGAACGAGGCGACCACCGCGGTGGAGCTGCTGCTACTCAACGGTGCCGCGCTGGATCAGGCGGCGGTCGAACTACCCAACGTGCTCAACGGATTGGCCAGGTTCACCGGGTACGGCGCCTACGGCAACGCCTATATCTGCAATCTGGACGTATCCCTGTGGGGCGTGCTGTTGCCGCCCGGACTGTTCTCCCAGATCGGCGGGAACTCCCAGTCGGAGGTGTGCCGCTGATGGCCCGGTTGCGATTTCCGAGCTACGCGAAGAACCGGTTCCTGTGGCAGGGCCTGATCGCCGCGGCCGCCGTGGCGGCGTTGCTGGTGGGATCCAGTGTGCTCTCGCAACTGCGGCTCACCGATAAAACCGTGACGGCGGAATTCCAGCAGGCCGCCGGGATGCGCCCGGGCGCCACGGTCGATGTGTCCGGAATCGAGGTCGGGGAGGTGCGCGCGGTCCGGCTCGCCGGCGACAAGGTCGAGGTGGTGATGAAGATCAGCCGGGATATCCGTCTCGGCACCGATGCCCGCGCCGCCATCAAGATGTCGACGATCCTGGGCCGCCTGCATATCGAGCTCGTGCCCGGAACGGGGCCGGAATCGTCGGACGGCCGGATCCCGCTGGAGGCCACCACCGTTCCGTACAACCTGGCCAAGGTCATCCAGGATCCGATGTACAAGTCCTCGTTCGAACGCATCGAGCGCATCGACCCGGACAAACTACGGCAGGCGCTGGACGCGTTCTCACAGCAGATGGGTGATTCGCCGGAGCTGGCCGTGACCGCCCTCGACTCGATCGGATCCCTCGCCGCGGTGATCAACGCCCGGCGCGACGAGGTCGACACGCTGCTCAAGGGTATGGACCAGGTATCGCAGCTGGTCGCCGACAACCAGAACAGCGTGCTCATGCTGCTGACCCGCGGCGAAGCGATCGGTAACGCGGTCGCGATGCGCCAGGACCTGCTGCGCCGGCTGCTGGACAACGTGGCCGCGCTGTCGGGACTGCTGCGGGATATGGGTGTGGAGAACAACGAGCAGCTCGGCCCCCTGATCGCCAACCTGGACACCATGACCCAGGGCCTGGAGAAGAACAAGGACAACCTGGACCGCCTGTACGAGGTCATGCCGGTCGCCCTGCGGCAGTTCAACAACGTGATCGGTAACGGGCCCTACGCCGATGTGTGGGCGCCCTGGTTCCTGCCGGACAACTGGCTGTGCTTCGCGCAGGCTGTGGAGGGGTGTGGACAATGAGCCTGCGGAGGATCGCACGGCTGGTGGCGGTCGGTATCGCCGGTCTGTGCGCGGCCGGGTGTTCGATACTGCCGGACAGTATCGCCGGGCTACCGGAACAGTATCTGGGTGAGAACATCCGGGTCAGCGCCGATTTCGAGAACGTGGCCGGGCTGTACGCCGGTAACGAGGTCGCGGTCCTGGGGGTCCCGGTGGGCCGGGTGGAGACCGTGACCCCGCGCGGCAGCTACGTCGAAGTCACCATGTCGCTGAGCAAGGATGTCGCGGTGCCCGCGGACGCGATGGCCGCGCTGATCTCCCCGCAGCTGATCACCAACCGGCACGTCGAACTCGCCCCCGCCTACACCGGGGACGGGCCCAAACTCACCAACGGGATGCATATTCCGCTGGAGCGGACCAGGGTCCCGGTGGAACTCGACCGGATCCTGGAGAACTTCGATCAGCTCGGCGCCGCGCTCAAAGGCGATAACGAGGCCGGTCCGCTGGCCAGCCGGGTGCTGTTCCCGCTGCTCGAGGGCAACGGCGACCGGCTGCGCGAAACCCTCGACGATCTCTCGGCGGCCTTCGAGGTGACCTTCGCCAACAAGGACCAGATCGCCAACACCATCGTGAAACTGAACGAGATCACGCAAGTGGTGGCCCAGAACGATCAGACGGTCCGGGATTTCAGCGCCCGGCTCACCGAACTCGTGCAGTTGATGGGCGAGCAGTCACCCGGTCTGCACGCGGTGCTCATCCAGCTCAACGATTTCGTCGCCAACACCTCGACGGTGGTGGGGCAGAACCGGGACCAGCTGGCCGGGGCCCTGCAGCGGTTCGTCACCATTTCGGCACAGATGCGGGCCAACGCCCGCGGTCTCACCGAACTGGTCGATATCGGACCGTTGTTCTTCGAGAACCTCGCCAACGGGGTCAGTCACGAACATCAGGCGTTCCGGGTGCACGCGCTACTGGACAAGGCACTGCTGGACAACGAGGTCCTGTCCACGTTCTGCGAACGGATCCAGATGCGCTCCGACGGCTGCCGCACCGGCCGGCCGCAGGATTTCGGCCCGGACTTCGGTATCACCGCCGCACTGTTGGGAATGACGCAGTGATGTCGGAGCGGCTCCGCCGCTCGAGGGTGGGGCCCCGGGGGGTCCGGTTCTTCACTCCCGGCGGTCGGTCGCTGCGCTCCCTCCCTCTGGTCGCTCCAGAACCGGGCGGGCCCC
>NZ_JBSFRU010000043.1:0-29300 GCF_053589395.1 Nocardia sp. NPDC003345 | reverse complement strand
GGCCACGGCGCAGATCGCGGTCATCGTCGTATTCGTCCCGGGATCCGACCAGACCGTCAGGGCGGCCTCGAGCAACCGGGCGCGGCGCTCGGTCGCGCGCTCGGCGGCACTGAGACCTCGATAGACCCCTGATTGCACGGCCATACGGCCAGCATGCCACAGCGACGCGCCGGTCAAGGTTGACAGGACATCCTTCCTGAATCAGGCTTGACGTGACCGGCACCACATGAGCGCGCGAGGTGAACGATGACGGCCAGGGCACTGGGACCACACGAAGGGACCGCGGCGTCGCCGCCCGCCGGCCCGCGGCCGATCCCGGTCCAGCACCGGGACGACCGCGGCCTGCCCGTACTCGGGCAGGTACTGGAATACGCCAAGGACCCCGTGGCACTGTGCCGGGGGCGCTGGGAGCGCTACGGTCCGGTCGCCCCGTTCCGCGCGCTCGGCAAGAACGCCGTCATGCTGCTCGGGGCGGATGCCTGCGGCGCGGCGCTGCAGAACAAGGACAAGGCCTTCGCCAACGAACCGGCGTGGTCCGAACTCGTCGGCCCCTTCTTCGATCGCGGCCTCATGCTGATCGATTTCGAGGAGCATCTGGCGCACCGGCGGATCATGCAGGAGGCGTTCACCCGGCCTCGGCTCGAGGCCTACACCCAGCGTCTGCACCCGGCCGTGGAACGCGGCGTGGCTAACTGGGCGGAAGGGACGGAGTTCCCGTCCTACTGGAAGCTCAAGCAGCTCACCCTCGATATCGCCGCGGATCTGTTCATGGGCGGTGTCGAGGATACGAGCCCGGCCGAGATGGACCGGGTGAACAAGGCGTTCATCGCCTGCGTCCAGGCCGCGGCCGGTATCGTCCGGATCAACGCGCCGTTCACCCGGTGGGGCCGGGCCTACCGGGGCCGCAAGGTGCTCGAGGGGTTCCTGCGCCACTATCTGCCGGCCAAACGCGCCCGCCGGACCGACGATATCTTCTCGGTGCTCTGCCACGTCGAAACGGAAGACGGGCAACGGTTCAGCGACGACGACGTGGTGAACCATATGATCTTCCTGATGATGGCGGCCCACGACACCTCCACCATCACCACCTCGACCATCCTGCAGTACCTCGGGCAGCATCCGCAGTGGCAGCGGCGTTGCCGCGAGGAAGCACTCACGCTGGGTCCGGCGCCGTCGAAAGCCGAACTCGAGGGCCTGGTCTCCATCGATCTGGTGATGCGCGAGGCGTTGCGGCTGCGGGCCCCGGTTCCGGTGCTGGTGCGTTACGCGGTGAAGGACACCGTGGTCGAGGGTGTGCGGATCCCGGCCGGCACCGATGTCATCATCGGTGTCCAGTTCACCCATCTGATGGAGGAGTACTGGACCGATCCGCTGACCTTCGATCCCGACCGGTTCGGTCCCGGCCGCCACGAGGACAAGACGCACCGGTTCGCCTGGGAGCCCTTCGGCGGCGGCGTCCACAAATGTATCGGCCTGTATTTCGGCGGTCTCGAGGTGAAGGCGATCATGCACCGGCTGCTGCGTGACTACCACTGGACCGTCGACCCCGGCTACGTACCGCCGATGGACTACCACTCGCTGCCGTTCCCCAAGGACGGCCTCCCGATCACCCTGATCCGGAACCGGTGACCGGCCGCCGCCCCAGCGCGGGCGCGACGAGTTCGACGGTATCGCGCAGGATCTGCTCGTAGTCCTCGCGGTGGAACTCGTAGGGCAGTTCGAGGCGCAGTTCCGTGGTCAGGGCGAGTACGGGATCGGCGTGCAACCGGTCGATGATCTCCGCGGCGGTACCCACCAGATCCGGTGCGAACAGGATCTTCCGCTCACCCTGCGGTGCGAGGGTCCGCGCGTGGCGCCCGGCCGCGTACCGGCGGTATCGCTCGCGGGTAGCGCGATCGGCGCCGTCGGTCGGGACGATCACCCGGCCCACCGCGACCCGGGCCGGCCGCCCGGCCGCGGCGTTTCGGAACTCCTCGATCAGCCGTGACTGGGCGGCGCCGAAATCACTATCGGTTTCGCCGAATACGATGTTGCCGGTGAGCAGGTTGAGGCCGTTCGCGCCGGCCCAGCGCACCGACCGCGCGCTACCTCCGCCGTACCACAACCGCTCGGCCAGGCCCGGGCTGTACGGTTGCAGCCGCGGACGCTGGGTGTTGCCGGGGGAGTGGATAACGGTTTCCGGATCACCCAGGTAGTCGCCGCGGAGGTTCGCCGCGAGCCGGGCGATCCGGCCGTAGGACAGGTCGTAATCGCGCCAGTCGCCGTCGAAGACGAGATCGCCGATCAGGTCCGCGTGCGGCGGGGTGCCGGCGCTGAAACCGGGCTGCAGCCGGCCGCCGGAGAGCACATCGGCCATCGACAGATCCTCGGCGAGACGGAAGGGGCTCTCGTAGCCGATCGGAATCACCGCTGTCCCCAGCTGGATACGGCGGGTGCGCTGGCTCGCCGCCGCCAGGAAGACCGCCGCCGATCCGACGCCGTGCTCCAGGTGGCGCTGCCGGATCCAGGCACCGTCGAACCCGAGGCGTTCACCGAACTCGAACAGCCGCAGGGTGTCCTCGAGTCCGGCGGCGGGATCGTCGTCGGGGTAGTTGCCCGGGGTCAGGAATGACAGCGTGGTGATAGCCGCCCGCGATCGGGCCGGTTCACCCACGCTCCCGGAATTCTTCATGTCCGCTTCGACGCCTATCGGACGCCGGTCCTCCGCCATCGCACACCTCCGGGCCTCCCGACGGTCGGAAGCTCGCCACCGATCCAATCGCGTTGCCCCGGAGACACACACCGTTGCGCTCAGCGCGAACGCAACTCCGCCGGCGTGCGAGAAGGGCGCCTAGAAGGTAGCGCCACCGGCTTCCGGATCGCCGAGCTCGACCGGGTTCGCCGGATCGGCGCTCCACTGCGACCAGGACCCCGGGAACAGCGCCGCCTCCCGGCCGGTCGCCGCCAGCGCCGCCACCGCGACCGCCGCCGTGATCCCGGACCCGCAGTACACGACCGGTGATCCCGCCGCCCGCCGCGGCCAGCGGGCGCGGATTCCGTCGTCGGTAAGGAATCGGCCGCCGGCGTCGAGCAGCGCGGTGGCAGGAATGTTCACGGCGCCGGGGATATGTCCGGCCACCGGGTCCACCGGCTCGTGCTCGCCCCGATACCTCTCCGGGGCGCGGACATCCACCAGCGCGCCGTCCGCGCCGAGACTCCGCAGTTCGTCCTCGGCGGCAACCGGGCGGGCGCCGGCGTACAGATCGTCGTGGGTGACGGTGACATCACCGGGAACGGGCCGCACGTCGCCGGTTTCGAGGGGGCGGCCGGTATCCCGCCACGCCGCCAGCCCGCCGTCGAGGATGCGGACATCGGTGAGCCCGGCGGCGGTGAGCACCCACCAGGCGCGCGCCGAACCGGCGCGGTTCCAGTCGTCGTAGGCCACGACGGGTACACCGGCGCGCACACCCCGGGCTCGCAGATCGCGTTGCAGCGCGGGGCCGCCGGGCAGTGGATGGCGCCCGTGACCGGCGACCGAATGGTCGGAGAGCTGGGTCTCGAGGTCGATGTAGACGGCGCCGGGGATATGACCGGCGCGGTAATCGGCCCGGCCGTCGGGATGGTCCAGCCGCCACCGGATGTCGAGCAGCGTGACGGGCGTACCGGATTCGAGTAACGCCGCCAGTTCGCCGGCGGTGGTGAATACCGCTGTGCGTGTGGTCATGAAGGCCCTCCGCTTCTGTCCCGCGGTCACGAGTCCTGGTCCGGAGTGCCGGACAGCGGGATGGTAACAGCGTCGCCGGATCGCGTTTGCCGCGACGATGCCGGCCCGAGCGGCCGCGGCGAGGTGCCCGATGCCCGGGCGGAGCGCAATATTTTTATTTATGGCGTTCGTTACCGGATGGATTCGCGGAATTGACAGAGCGCCGGAGGTGGGGGCGGTGATCACCCGATCGGGGGGATGCCGGAATCGGTGTTTCCGATACGATTCGAAATACCGGATAATTGCGATCCGGACCGCGTGTTTTCTCCTGCGAATATGCGCCGACACTACAACGGGGTGGACCGGCGACTGCTCATGTAATCACATCGGTGCTGATCAGTGCGCTCGCGGCGGGAGAGTTCCGAGCGCAGCGGCACTCCTCCGAATTCCGATGAATCGGAACCGGTACCTCTCGAGAGAAAGTGCATCGCCGTGACGATCGACGATAGTGCCGTTCCCGGTCTGCGAAAGACGCTCGGGTCCGGAGAAATAAATGACGGCATTCCACTCGTGGCGCGTTTGTCGTCCGGTGAACCGTATGCGCTGGCCTTCGGCGGGCAGGGCGCGCCGTGGGAGGACGCGTTCACCGAGATCTGCGACGACCATTACCTCGCCGACGAAATGGCGGCGCTGACAACGCGCGCGGCCGGCCATCTGGCGCCGGTGGCCGCGGGACTGCTGGTCGCGCGGCCCACCGGGTTCGATCCGGCCGGCTGGTTGTGGCGCGATGACGGCCCGGCCCGGCCGGCCCCCGCCGCGCTCCGCGCGGCAGCCGTATCGGTACCGGGTGTGCTGCTCACCCAGCTGGCCGGGCTGCGGGCGCTCGAACGACAGGGGCTGGACCTGGATCGCGCACTGCCCGTGGTGGCCGGGCACTCTCAGGGTGTGCTGGGAGTGGCCGCGCTCGCCGAACGCGATCTCGACGAGCACGCCCGGTTGCTGGCGATCGCGCAGCTGATCGGTGCGGCCGGCGACCGGATCGGGCGCCGCCTGGGACTGGTCGCGCCGGGTGAGCGCGCGACGATGCGGGCCGTCGCGCACGCCGACCCGGACCTGTTGCGTGCGGTCGTGGCGGAATCCGCCGCCGGTGCGGATCCGGCCGCGGCGCCGGTGATCGCCATTCGCAACGGCCGCCGGCATACGGTGCTGTCCGGACCGCCGGCAGCGCTGGACCGGCTCGAGCAGCGATACGCGGCGGCCGCGACCCGGCGTTCCTCGCCATCGGGCGCGACGGCCCGGCCGGCGGTGTTCGACGACCTGCCGATCGATCTGGCCTTTCACCATCCCTCGCTGGAGGAGGCCGTGGACCTGGCGGCCGACTGGGCGGCTCGCTGCGGCCTGGACACCGAGGCGACCCGCCGGCTCGCACGGCAGATACTGGTCGACCCGGTGGACTGGCCGGCCGCCGTGGACGAGGTGGTCGCGGCGGGCGCGCGGTGGGTACTGGCCCTCGGCCCCGGTGACCTGCTCACCCGCCTGACGGCACCGCTCCTGCGCGGTACGGGTATCGGGATCGTGGCGGCGCTGACCCGGCCCGGCCAGCGTAATCTGCTGACCCCGGGCGCGACTCCGGTGGTGGCGCCCGCGTGGCGGGAGTTCGGGCCGCGTCCGGTGACCCTTCCCGACGGCCGGACCGTCACCGAGACCGCCTTCACCCGGCTCACCGGACGTTCCCCGATCCTGCTGGCGGGGATGACACCCACGACGGTGGACGCCGGTATCGTCGCCGCCGCCGCGAACGCCGGCCACTGGGCGGAGCTGGCCGGGGGCGGGCAGGTCACCGAGGACATCTTCGCGGAGCGGATCGAACACTTGCGGGCGCGACTGGAGCCGGGCCGGGCGGTGCAGTTCAACGCGCTGTTCCTCGACCCGTATCTGTGGTCGTTGCAGCTCGGCGGAAAGCGACTGCTGCAGAAGGCCCGGGCCGCGGGGGCGCCGCTGGACGGTGTGGTGATCAGCGCGGGGATCCCCGAACTCGAGGAGGCCGTGGCCCTGATCGCGGAGCTCGCGGCGGCGGGTATCACCTATATCGCCTTCAAGCCCGGAACCGTCGCCCAGATCCGGGCGGTGGCCCGGATCGCGAACGAGGTTCCACGGCAGCCGATCATCGTGCATATCGAGGGCGGCCGGGCCGGCGGGCACCACTCGTGGGAAGACCTCGACGAGCTACTGCTCGAAACCTACGCCGAACTCCGGCTGCGCCCGAATCTGGTGGTCTGCGCCGGCGGGGGGATCGGCACCCCCGAGCGCGCCGCCGACTATCTGACCGGGACGTGGTCGCGGGCCTACGGATATCCGGGGATGCCCGTGGACGGTGTGCTCGTGGGCACCGCCGCCATGGCGACGGCCGAGGCGACCACCTCACCCGCGGTCAAACAGCTGCTGGTGGACACCCCCGGCACCACCGGCTGGATCGCGCCCGGATCCGCCCACGGCGGGATGGCCTCCGGCCGTAGCCAGCTGGGCGCCGATATCCACGAGATCGACAACGCCGCCTCACGGACCGGGCGGCTGCTCGACGAGGTCGCCGGGGACGCGGCGGCGGTCGCCGCCCGGCGCGACGATATCGTCACGGCCCTCGACGCGACGGCCAAACCGTACTTCGGCGATCTCACCGAGATGACCTACGCTGCGTGGCTGCGGCGCTATGTGGAACTGGCGGTGGGCGATACCGCCGTGCCGCTGTCCGGGGCCTCGCCGTGGACGGATATCACCTGGCGCGACCGTTTCGCCGCCATGCTGCGCCGCACCGAGGCCCGGTTGCATCCCGCGGACCGCGGACCCGTTCCGACCCTGTTCGGCGAGGACGACCTGCTGGAGCGGCCCGCCGACGCGGTGGCGGCGCTGCTCGCGGAATATCCCGCGGCGGACACCGCCGTACTGCATCCGGCCGACACCCATTTCTTCGTCGCGCTGTGCCGGACGCCGGGTAAACCGGTGAACTTCGTGCCGGTGATCGACGCCGATGTCCGCCGCTGGTGGCGATCGGATTCCCTGTGGCAGGCCCACGATCGGCGCTATTGCGCCGACCAGGTGTGTGTGATCCCGGGACCGGTATCGGTGGCCGGCATCACCCGGGCCGACGAACCG
The DNA here is from genome assembly GCF_053589395.1 of Nocardia sp. NPDC003345. Classification (NCBI taxonomy): domain Bacteria; kingdom Bacillati; phylum Actinomycetota; class Actinomycetes; order Mycobacteriales; family Nocardiaceae; genus Nocardia; species Nocardia sp. NPDC003345. The sequence continues at coordinate 22,468 of NZ_JBSFRU010000043.1, read as the reverse complement.
GTGGGCGAACTGCTCGACCGGTTCGAACGAGCCACCACCGATGCCCTGCTGGCCGCCGGCGCGCCCGCGCGCCCGGTGATCGCCCGCCGGCACGCCGGTGCGGGCCGGACGGCCGTGGATATCGTGCTCGGTGCGCCGGATGTGTCCTGGGCGGGGCGGCTGGCGCCCAATCCGGTGCACCGCCTGGGCCCGCCGGCGGAGTGGACGGCCGGTCCGGGCGGGGTCCTCGGGCACGCGGCGTCGGGAGCGACACTGGAGCAGACCGCGCCCGACCGGGTCGAACTCGGTGTCGCACTGACCTCGGGGTCATGGCTACGTGTCGGGATCGGGGTACCCGCGTCCGCGTCTTCCGGCGGTGTACCGGTGGTGACGGCCGCCGAGGCCGAGGCCGCGATGTCGGCACTGCTCGGGGTGGCCGCCGGTGGGCCGCTGCCCGCGGTACGCGAAACCGGTGGCCGCCGGGTCGCGCACCTCGACCTGGCCTGGACCCCCGGAGTTTTCGCCGACCACGCGGGCGTGGTGGGCGCCGGGTTCCCCGAATCGGTGAATCCGGTGGGCGCCGCGATACCCGATGTACTGATGGGGGCCTGCTGGCCGGCGGTGTTCGCGGTCCTGGGCGCGGCCACCGGACCGGATACCACCGCCGCCGTCGAGGGTCTGCTGGATCTGGTCCACCTCGACCACCGGGTCCGCCTGTGCGGCGAATGGCCGGCCGATATCGGGGTGCTCACCGTCCGCGCCGAATCGGGCGAGGTCGCCGATACCGAACTCGGCCGGGTGATCGAAGTACATATCACCATCGGTGCGATCTTCGACGATATCGGAACCGGTTCGCGGGGGCCGGTTCTCGCGAAGCTCACCGAGCGTTTCGCCATCCGGGGCCGCAACGGCACCGCGACGATCGCCGATCCGCCGCCCGCGGCCGCAACCGCGGGCACGGTGTACCGGGAGACGCCGCGCCGGCGCCGGCGCGAGATCACAGTGGTGGCGCCCGTGGACATGGCCGCGTTCGCGGAGCTGTCGGGTGACCACAATCCGATCCATACCTGCGACGCCGCCGCCGCGCTCGCCGGCCACGGTGGCGTGATCGTGCACGGTATGTGGCTGTCGGCGGCCGCGCAGTACGCGGTGTCCGCCGGTGAGCCCGCGTCGGCGCGGACGATCACCGGGTGGACGGCGCGGTTCCTCGGCCCGGTGCGTCCCGGCACCGGTATCGATATTCGGGTCGACCGGATCGCCGTCTCCGATGGCGCCGAGATCGTCGAGGTGACCTGCCGTGTGGCGGACGAGCCGGTACTGGTCGCCACCGGACGGCTCGCCGCGCCGCCGACCGTGTACGCCTTTCCCGGCCAGGGCATCCAGCGGCGTGGGATGGGGCTCGACGCGCTCGCGCGGTCGCGCGCCGCGGCGGCGGTCTGGGAACGCGCGGACGCCCACACCCGGCGTGTACTCGGGTTCTCCATCCTCGCCGTGGTGCGCGACAACCCGGTATCGCTGCGGGCGGGCGGCGCCGAATACCGCCATCCGGACGGTGTCCTGCATCTGACGCAGTTCACCCAGGCGGCGCTGGCGACGCTCGGGGTCGCGCAGATCGCGGAGTTGCGGGAGGCGGGCGCCTTCACCGAGGGCGCGTATCTGGCCGGTCATTCGCTGGGTGAGTATGTCGCGCTCGCCGCGGTCGCCGGAGTGCTGCCGTTGGAGACGCTGCTGGAAATCGTGTTCCAGCGCGGCCGGGCGATGGATCTGCTGGTACCGCGTGACGAATCCGGCCGCAGTGAGTACGGGATGGCGGCGATCAGACCTTCCCAGATCGGCCTCGGCGATGCCGACGTGGCCGGCTTCGTGGCCGAAACAGCAGCCCGCAGTGGTGAATTCCTCGAAGTGGTGAATCTGAACCTGCGCGACGCCCAGTATTCGGTCGCGGGCACGCGGGCGGGGTTGCGGGCACTGGAGACCGACATCGAACTCCGCCGCGCCCGCACCCACGGTGACCGCGCCTTCGTACTGATCCCGGGTGTGGATGTGCCGTTCCATTCCCGGGTGCTGCGCGCGGGAGTCCCGGACTTCCGGGACAAGCTCACCGAGTTGCTGCCCGCTACGATCGCTCCGCAAGACCTGGTCGGGCGCTATATTCCGAATCTGGTCCCGCGGCCGTTCACCCTGGAGCGCGAATTCCTGCGCGAAATCGCCGACCTCGTGCCCTCCGGCCCGCTCGAGGCCGTACTCGCCGAGTACGACGCCTGGGCGGCGCGGCCCGGCGAACTGTGCCGCACCGTCCTGATCGAATTACTGGCCTGGCAGTTCGCCAGCCCCGTGCGCTGGATCGAAACCCAGGATCTGCTGTTCACCGAACCGGCCCGGGGCGGGCTGGGGGTGCGGCGGTTCGTCGAGGCCGGTCTCGCGGCCGCGCCGACCCTGGCGAACCTGGCCGCGCGAACACTGCGGTTACCCGGATTCGGCGCGGCCGGTGCCGAGGTGCTCAATCTCGAACGGGACGCGGCGCGCGTCTACTGCACCGATACCGACCCCGTGGACCCCGTCGCGGACGAGGACGGAGCCGCCACCGAAACCCCGGCCGCCCCGGTGGTCACCGCGACCCCCGCGGTATCGCCGGCCGGTCCCCGCCCGGATGATCTCGTCTTCACGGCAGCCGACGCGACCACCGTGCTCATCGCGTTGTGGACCAAACTGCGGACCGAGCAGATCGGCGCCGCCGACACCGTCGAGGGCCTGTGTGACGGCGTATCCTCCCGGCGCAACCAGCTTCTGGTCGATCTGGCCGCGGAACTGGCCGTCGGGCCCATCGACGGTGCCGCCGACGCCGGACTCACCGCGCTCGGATCCACCGTGCGGACACTCGCGCGCACCTACCGGCCTTTCGGGCCGGTGCTCACCGAATGGCTGAACGACCATCTGCGCCGCGCGCTGGGCCCCTCCGGCCGCCGCCCCGCCTCGATCGGCGACCGGGTACGGACGGTGTGGGGGCTGGGGGACGGGTGGATCGGTCATGTGACCGCCGAACTGGCCCTGAGTACGCGCGAGGGCAGCAGTGTGCGCGGTGGTGACCTCGGCGGGCCGCTGGCCGGCGGCGCGGCGGACGGCGCCGCGGTGGATGCCGCGGTGGATACCGCCGTACGAGCCGTGGCGGCCCGGCACGCGATCTCGGTGGATCCGCTCCCGGCCGACGGTGCCGGACAATCGGCGCCGGTGACGGTTCCGGCCGAATTCGCCGAGCGGATCACCGGGCGGACCGGCGTACTGGCGTCGGCGGCCCGGCTGGTGCTCGAACAGCTGGGAATCGAGGAGCCGGTAGCCGGGCCCGTCGTGGACGGTACCGGCGGCATCGGGGACATCCCGGTCGTCGAGGCCGTCGCCGCGGAGCTCGGGCCGGACTGGCCGAGGCTGGTGGCACCCGCCTTCGATGCCCGCCGGACGCTGCGCCTGGACGACCGATGGGCCGGTGCCCGCGAGGATCTCGCGCGTCTGTGGCTCGCCGAGGATCCGGAGGTCGAGTCGTCCGGTTTCGCCGGGGCCGGTGAGATCGTCGCCGCGCAGGCGCTGTGGTGGCGGGATCGGGCCACCACGGCGGACCGGCCGGAACTCGCCGGCCGCTACGCCGAGATCGCCGACACGGCCCGGGAGACGCAGGCCGGTGAGTACGCCGCCGATATCGCGGTGGTGACCGGCGCCAGCGCCGGATCCATCGCCGCCGCGGTGACCGAGCGGCTGCTCGCGGGCGGTGCGACGGTGATCGCCACCACCTCACGGCTCGACGAGGAGCGGCAGCGTTTCTATCGTGACCTGTACCGGCGGCACGCACGCCCCGGCGCCGCGCTCTGGGTGGTACCGGCCAATCTGGCGTCCTACCGTGACGTCGACGCGCTCATCGAGTGGATCGCGCGCCCGCACACCGACGACACCTCGGGTATCGCGAAACCGGCCATGACCCCTACCCTGCTGTTCCCCTTCGCCGCGCCCGCGGTGACCGGTGATCTCTCCGAGGCCGGCCCGCGCGCCGAAATGGAGATGCGGGTCCTGCTGTGGTCGGTGCAACGGCTGATCGGCGGATTGTCGGCGATCGGGGCGGATCACGATGTGGACGCGAAACTCCATGTGGTGCTGCCGGGTTCGCCGAACCGGGGCATGTTCGGCGGTGACGGCGCCTACGGGGAATCCAAGGCGGCTCTCGACGCGGTGGTCGCCCGGTGGCGGTCCGAGCCCGCGTGGTCGCGGCGGGTCACTTTGGTGCACGCGGTGATCGGCTGGGTCCGTGGCACCGGTCTGATGAGCGGCAACGACGGACTCGTCGCGGCCGTCGAGGCGGAGGGGGTGCGGACCTGGTCGGCCGCTGAGGTCGCGCGTGAACTGCTCGTCTGGTGCTCGGAACGCGCCCGGGCGGTCACCGCCGCGGGACCGCAGCGCATCGATCTGACCGGCGGACTGTCGGTCACCCGGCTCGACCTGCCGGCACTGGCGGCGCGGGTGCGGGCGGACCGGGATGCCACCGCGCCGGCTCCGGAACCCGCTGCGGCACACGTCGTCGCCGCCCTCCCCGCGCCACCGGACGGTGCCGGCGCGGCACCCGTGCCCGGCTGGGGCCCGGTGAGCGCCGGACCCGCGGAGATGGTCGTGATCGTCGGCGCGGGCGAACTCGGGCCGTACGGCTCGGCGCGCACCCGGTTCGATATCGAGGTCTCCGACCGGCTCTCGGCGGCCGGGGTGCTGGAGCTGGCGTGGACGACCGGGTTACTGACGTGGGAGAACGACCCGGCTCCGGGGTGGTACGACACCGCGACCGGCGAACCGGTGCCCGAGGAGCAGATCGCGGACCGCTACCACGACGAGGTCCTCTCCCGGGCGGGTATCCGCCGTTTCGAGGACGAGGGCGCGCTACGTGACAATACGGCGCCGCTGCTGGCCTCGGTCTTCCTGGAGCGCGATATGACCTTCACCGTCGGCAGCGAAGCCGAGGCCCGGGCCTTCGCCGCGGCCGACGGCGACAATACGGTGATCGCACCCGTACCCGGCACCACGGACTGGGCGGTGACCCGCCGGGCCGGAACCGAGGTCCGGGTACCCCGCCGGGTGGAGATGTCGCGCACGGTGGGAGGGCAGATACCCACCGGATTCGACCCCACCCGGTGGGGTATCTCCGCCGATATGGCGGCGTCGGTGGACCGGCTCGCGCTGTGGAACATCGTCACCACGGTGGACGCCTTCCTGGCGTCCGGGTTCGGGCCCGCCGAGTTGATGCGGTGGATACATCCGGCGCGGGTCGCCAACACCGTGGGAACCGGTTTGGGGGCGCTGCGGGCCGTGCGTTCCAGCCATATCGATCTCCTGCTGGGCAACGAACGACCGAACGATCTGCTGCAGGAGACGCTGCTGAACGTGGCCGCCGCCCATGTGGTCCAGTCCTACATCGGTAGCTACGGAGCGATGCTGCATCCGGTCGGGGCCTGCGCCACCGCGGCCGTCTCGGTGGCCGAGGGCGCCGACAAGATCCGTTTCGGCAGAGCCGATTTCGTGGTCGCGGGCGGGTCCGATGATCTCGGGGTGGAATCGGTGACCGGGTTCGGGGATATGTCGGCGACCGCCGATTCGGCGGGCCTGGCGGCGAAGGGGATCGCGCAACGCCGCTTCTCGCGGGCCAACGACCGGCGCCGGGCCGGTTTCGTCGAATCCCAGGGCGGCGGCACGATTCTGCTGACACGGGGGGACATCGCGCTGCGCCACGGGCTGCCCGTCCTGGGCGTGGTGGGTTACGCGGAATCGTTCGGTGACGGTGTGCACACCTCCATCCCCGCGCCCGGAATCGGCGCCCTCGCCGCCGGCCGCGGGGGAGCGGACTCGGAACTGGCGATCGCACTCCGGGAGCTCGGTGTGACCCCGGACGATATCGCGGTGGTGTCCAAACACGACACCTCGACCGCGGCCAACGACCCGAACGAGGCGGATCTGCACGAACGACTGGCCGCCGCGCTGGGACGCGGGGACGGGAACCCGCTGTTCGTGGTCTCCCAGAAGACACTGACCGGGCATGCCAAGGGTGGCGCGGCCGCCTTTCAGCTCATCGGCCTGTGCCAGCTGCTGGCGGACGGGGTGATCCCACCCAATCGCAGCCTCGACTGTGTCGACGACGACCAGGCCCGCCACCCCCACCTGGTGTGGGTGCGGGAGCCGCTGCGCTTCGGGAATACGCTGCCGCTGAAGGCGGGTCTGCTCACCAGTCTCGGCTTCGGTCACGTCTCCTGCCTCATCGCGGTGGTGCATCCGGAGGCGTTCGTCCGCGCGATCCCGGCCGGGGAACGCGAGGACTACCGCGACCGGGCGCGGGCGCGGCTGCTGGCCGGGCGGCGGCGGTTCCTCGACGCGCTGTGCGGCGGCGAACCGCTCTACCGCCGGCCCGCCGACCGGCGGTTCGGCGGGGAGGGGACGCCGGCCGGGGAGATCCGAGCGCGGGAGGCGGCGATGCTGCTCTCGCGGGACGCCCGGTTGGCCACGGACGGCGTGTACCGGGACTGACCCCCGGGGCGGATACCCGGACCTCCGGGTATCCGCCCGCGCCGGGGTCCGTGCCCGGCGGCTTCATGAATCCGGTCCGTCCACAAGTTTTAATAATTGTGGTGTTCTTAATCCGTCCGGCTCGAACCCTGATATGCTGCGTACGAATGGAATCGGTGAATATATCACCCGGTTGGGGGGGTTCCCGCGGGTCGGCTTGCGCTACGATTCGAACATAAGAATTCGCGATCGAAGATGCGCTGTGGCATCGGTTTTCCCCATCGACGTGGAATCGGCAGGAGCCGGTGGATCGCAATCACCGCTGTACCGCGAGAACCGGGGGTGGACGACAATGGGCACCGCGCTACTCATTCCAGGAAGTTTCGAAGGCGAATGGGTGTACGACGAAGTCGCCGATCGGCTTCGCGAGGACGGGCACCGGGTATTCTCGGTGACACTGCGCGGCCTCGAACCCGATACCGACGACCGGCCGGCGGCCACCGCCGATCTCGACGACCATATCGCCGATGTCGTGTCCTTCGTCGCCGAGCGCGATCTCGACGACCTGATCGTCTGTGCGCACAGCTACGGGGGCATGGTGCTGCGCGGCGTATGCGCGGCTCTGCCGGAGCGCTGTCTGGGAGCGATCTACGTGGACGCGTTCCTGCCGGAGCCGGGGCAATCCTGCTGGATGCTGCTCAACGATCCCCTGCGAGACGGGTTCGGGCAGTTGGGCGCCCTCGACGGCCGGACTCTGCTGCCACCGCCCGGATCGGACCCGCGCTCGGCTCCGCATCCGGTGGCCTCGCTGCTGCAGGCCAGCCGCGCCGGCGCGCCCGCACCCTGGATCCGCCACGCCTACATCTATGCGAGCGCCTGGCCCGCGACTCCGTTCACGCCGACCTACGAGCGGCTGTCCACCGATCCCGCGTGGGAGACCTACAGCATTTTCGAGAATCACGAAATCATGCGCAACAATCCGGGAATTCTCGCGGATATGTTGCACAAAATAATGGTGAATTGGACCTGAAGGTTTGTATGGGCGACGGTCGGAAACAAATGGCTCCGATCCGTCGGATGTATTCCGCGATTTCTGTCGAATAAACGGACCGCATTCTTCTGTGCCGGGCCGAATTCTGTGGTCGCGGAGAACCGAGAACAGTAGAGGATCTCCCGGATGTATCGATCGTTCGTCGATCTGTTGGTCTCGCGCTATTCGGAACAGCCGGATAGGCGCGCCTATCGATTCCTGGAAACCGGCGACCTCGACGGGCCGATTTCGGAGCTGACATATGCCGAGCTGGGCCGCCGGGCCCGGGCGGTGGCCGCGCATTTGCAGGCCGAGGGCTGGGCGGGGCAGCGGGCGCTGCTGCTGTACCCGCCGGGGCTGGGTTTCCTGGCCGGGTTCTATGGCTGCCTGTTCGCCGGAGTGGTGGCGGTTCCGGTGCCGCTGCCGGAGTTCCACGAGGCCGACCGCTCGTTGCGGCGCCTGCATCAGGTGATCGCCGATGCCGATATCGACCTGGTGCTGAGCACCCGGGAGACGATCGAAGGCCTGCGCGCGGTGGCCGCGCGGCTGCCGCAGCTCGCCGGCCTGACCTGGCTGGCCACCGAGGAAGTGCCGGGGGCATTCGCCGAGGACTGGCGTGATCCCGGTGTGGGACCGGATGATACCGCCTTCCTGCAGTACACCTCCGGGTCGACCTCGGCGCCCAGCGGCGTGATCGTCAGCCACGGCAACCTGCTGCACAATCAGGGCGCGCTCGCGGCGGCGATGGGTCATACTCCCGACCACGTCGCCGAACGGGCCGACCGGGACTGGTTCGTCAGCTGGTTGCCCGTGTATCACGATATGGGGTTGATCCTGCCCGTACTGCACGCGATCTACCTCGGGTCGAGTACCGCGCTGCTGGCGCCGGCGCATTTCGTGCAGAAACCGCAGCGGTGGCTCGAGGCGATCTCCGCGTATGGAATCCATACCGCCGGCTGCCCGAACTTCGGTTACGAGCTGTGTGTGCGGCGGGTGTCGCCGGAGACGATCGCGAAGCTGGACCTGAGCGCGTGGCGGGTGGCCTTCAACGGCGCGGAGCCGGTGCGCCCCAGCACCTTACAGCGATTCGCCGATATCGCCGCGCCCGCCGGTTTCCGGCGTGAGACGTTGCTGCCGGTGTACGGACTGGCGGAGGCGACACTGCTGGTGACCGGTGGGGTGGACGGCGGCGTGGACCGTGAACCGGTATTGCTGCACCGCGACAGAGCGGAGGAACCCGCCTGGGTTTCCTCGGGTCGTCCGCCCGAAGGCGTCACCGTGGTGATCGCCGACCCGGAGTCGCGGTCCGCGCTGCCCGACGGCAGCGTCGGGGAGATCTGGGTCGGCGGCGACAGTGTGGCCCAGGGATATCTCGGCAACGAGGAGAAAACCCGGGAGACCTTCGGCGCCGTGCTCACCGACGGCCGGGGTGGATTCCTGCGCACCGGCGACCTCGGATTCGTCTCGGACGGCCATCTCTTCGTCACCGGCCGTAGTAAGGACCTGCTGATCGTCGACGGTCGCAACCACTATCCGCAGGACCTCGAACTGACCGTCGAGAACGCCCATCCCGATGTCCGCGCGGGATGCGTCGCCGCGTTCACCGTCGACGGCGCGGAGCGCGGCGAACTCCCCGTCGTGGTGGCCGAGGTGAAGGCCACCGGCGCGACCGGCCTGGCCGAGATCGCCGATGCCGTCCGGGCCGCGGTAGCGCTGGAGCACGGTCTGGCGGTGCACGATGTGGTGCCGGTCCGGCCCCGGTCGATCTTCAAGACCAGCAGCGGCAAGATCGAGCGGCGGGCGAGCAGGACGGCGTACCTGGCCGGCGAGCTCGACCGTGCGGTCCCGGTGCCCACCGAAGACGTGCCCCGGCGGGCCTCGCCCGCCGGGGAACCGGGTACGAACCCCGCCGTCGCGGCGGATGCGACCCCGGCGCGGGTGCGGGACTGGCTCGTGGCCGCCGTGGCGGCGGCCACCTCGCTCGACCCCGGCCGCATCGATACCGAGCGGCCGCTGGCCGAATTCGGCCTGGGATCGCGAGGTCTGGTGGAACTCGCCGCGGATCTGTCGGGGTATGTGGGCGCCGAGGTGGCTCCGAGCCTGGTGTTCGACCATCCGACCATCACCGCGCTCGCCGGCGCGGTCACCTCCACGGCGCGGCCGGAACCCACCGCCGCCGGAGCCGCCGATCCGATCACTGCGGGCCCGGCGGTCCGGGCCGTTCCCGCCGCCGGGCCGGACTCCGCCGCCGAGCCCATCGCGATCGTCTCGATGGCCTGCCGGTTTCCCGGCGGCGCCGAGGACCCCGACACGCTGTGGCGGCTGCTGGCCGACGGTGTGGACGCGGTCGGCGAGGTACCGGCCGGCCGCTGGCCGGCAGCCGATCTGCTCGACCCGGATCCGGACGCCGCGGGTAAGGCCTACACACTGCAGGGCGGATACCTCGACCGTATCGACGGTTTCGATGCCGCGTTCTTCGGTATCACCGCGCGTGAGGCCGAGGTGATGGATCCGCAGCAACGTCTGCTCCTGCACACCGCCTGGGAGGCCTTCGAACGCGGCGGTATCGATCCGCGGTCACTGACGGGCACGCCTACCGGGGTGTACCTGGGCCTGTACGGCAGCGGATACCTCGACGGAGCCGATCCCGGTCAGCTCAACGGGTATGTGTCCACCGGCAATGCCGCGAGTGTCGCGTCCGGCCGGATCGCCTACGCGCTCGGATTACAGGGGCCCGCGGTGACGGTCGATACCGCCTGCTCCTCGTCGTTGGTGGCGCTGCATCAGGCCGCGCAGGCGCTGCGGGCCGGTGACTGCGAACTCGCGCTCGCCGGCGGGATCAGCCTGCTGGTGACACCGCGCGCCCATATCGAATTCAGCAGGCTGCGGGGTCTCTCGCCGACCGGACGGTGCCGCCCGTTCGCCGCGGACGCCGACGGTATCGTCTGGTCGGAAGGCGCCGGTCTGGTGGTGCTGAAGCGGCTGGACACCGCGCTGCGCGACGGTGATCCGGTACTGGCGGTACTGCGCGGGTCCGCGGTCAACCAGGACGGCCGCAGCCAGGGGCTGAGCGCGCCGAACGGGGTGGCGCAGGAGCGGGTGCTGCGGTCGGCGCTGGACGCGGCCGGACTGACACCCTCCGATATCGACTACGTGGAGGCGCACGGAACCGGCACCACCCTCGGTGACCCCATCGAAGCGCGGGCCCTGGCCCGCGTATTCGGCCCGGATCGCCCCCGGAACCGGCCGCTGGGCATCGGATCGCTGAAATCCAATATCGGCCACGCCCAGGCCGCCGCCGGGATCGGTGGCGTGCTCAAGGTGGTGCTGGCACTGCGGCACGAGCGGCTACCGGCCTCACTGCACGCCGAGGTACCGGCTCCGGGAATCGACTGGGCGGCCGCCGGGGTGACCGTGCACACCGAAGCCGCCGAATGGCCGGCCGGTGACCGCCCGCGCCGGGCCGGGGTGAGCGCCTTCGGAATCAGCGGAACCAACGCGCACGTGATCCTGGAAGAAGCCCCCCTGATCCCGGCCGACGCTCCGGCCGACGGTGGCGGAACCACCGGGCTCTTCACGCTGTCCGCGCGCACCGGCACCGCCCTGCGCGGGCAGGCCGCGCGATTGGCCGCCCGGCTGTCGGAGGATCCGGATCTGCCGCTCGCGGGAGTGGCGCGGACGCTGGCGCTGGCGCGCACCCGCTTCGGGCAACGCGCCGCCGTCGTCGCCGGCGGGCGTGACGAACTGCTGACCGGGCTGGAGACCCTGGCGGACGGCCGGTCCGGCGGGAACGTGGTGGTCGGGCAAGGCGAACCGGCCGGGCCGGGCAAGGTGGCCTTCGTGTTCCCCGGCCAGGGCGCGCAATGGGCGGGAATGGCCGTCGATCTGCTGGACGACTCCCCGGTGTTCGCCGCCGAGCTGGCCCGGATCGACGCCGCGATCCGGCGGTACACCGGCTGGTCGGTGGCTGCGGTGTTGCGCGGCGAGCCCGGCGCACCGCCCCTCCGAGCCGACGATGTGGTGCAACCGGTGCTGTTCGCGGTGATGTCGGCGCTGGCCGCCGAATGGCGCTCGCGCGGTATCGAGCCGGACGCGGTGATCGGGCACAGCCAGGGCGAGGTGGCGGCAGCCTACGTCGGAGGGGCGTTGAGCCTGGCCGACGCGGCGGCGGTCGTGGTGCTGCGCAGCCGCGCGCTACCGGAGATCGCCGGTAGCGGCGCGATGGCCGTCGTCGGGCTGCCGGAGAGCGAACTGACGGCACGGCTGGACGGCGCGGTCTCCGTCGCGGCGGTCAACAGCCGGTTGTCCACGGTGGTGGCAGGCGATCGCCCCGCGGTGACCGCGCTGCTCGACGACCTCGCCCGCGACGAGGTGTTCACCCGGCTGCTCGCCGTGGACTATGCCTCGCATACCGCACAGGTCGAGCCCTTGCGGGCGGGTCTGGCCGCCGACCTCGCGGGCATCACCGCGCAGCGCAACGGGGTCGGATGGTATTCCACGGTCACCGCCGCCGCGGTGGGCGCGGAACCGGTCGGGCCGGAGTACTGGTACCGGAATCTGCGCGAGCCGGTGCGTTTCGCCGATACCGTTCGCGAAATGCTCGCCGACGGGTACCGGTACTTCGTCGAGATGAGTCCGCATCCGGCCCTGACCACGGCTGTGCAGTCGGTGGCCGAGGAGTCCGGGCGGACCGTGGTATCGGTCGGCTCGCTGCGCCGGGAGGAACCCGGTCGCGCCGTCCTCGACCTGGCGCTGGCCGAATTGCACACCGGTGGACTGGAATTGAACTGGGATGCGGTTCTCGCTCCGGCTACGCCGGTGACGCTGCCGACCTACGCCTGGGACGAGAAACGTTTCTGGACCACGCCCGGCCCGGCGCCGGCTCGAACACCGGGGCTGGACGCCGCCGGACATCCGGTGCTGGACGTCGTGGTACCGCGTCCGGATTCCGGCGGGGTGACCCTGGCCGGCGCGCTGTCGCACCGGGCACAGCCCTGGCTCGCCGACCACACCGTCGCCGGTCGGGTGGTGGTCCCGGGGGCGGCGCTCGTGGAGTGGACGATCCGTGCCGGTGACGAGGTGGGAAACCCCGTGGTGCGGGAACTGATCCTGCGTGAACCGCTACTCGTTCCGGACGATACCGCGGTGGCCGTCCAGGTGACCGTCGGCGGCGCCGGGCCCGGCGGCGATCGCGCTGTGAGCATCCACTCGCGCGTCGGCGACAGTCCGGGGCGTCCCTGGACGACGCACGCCGAGGGCGTACTCGCGGTATCCGGCGGCCTCGCGCCGGCCGACCTGACGGACTGGCCACCGCCCGCCGCGATCGCCGTTCCGGCGGCGGACATCTACGACCGTCTCGCCGGACAAGGGTACGGATACGGCTCGGCGTTCCGGGGGCTGCGGGCCGTGTGGCGCGACGGAGCCGATCTCTTCGCGGAGGTGGAGTCGCCGGAGGGCGGGACGGATCCGACCGGACAGGCACGGGCCCACGGTATCCATCCGGCGCTGCTGGACGCGGCATTGCACGCCCAGGTGGCGGTGCGCGCGGACCCGGACGCCGAGACCGTACGGATCCCGTTCACCTGGTCCGGGGTGACGCTGTACGCGGTGGGGGCCACGGCGTTGCGGGTCCGGATCCGCGGCGTCGCCGGAGAGCGGGTGCGGGTGAGTCTGGCCGACCGGCGGGGGGTTCCGGTCGCCGAGATCGAATCCCTGACCCTCGGCGAGATCCCCATCGCGCGATTGGCCGCGGACCCGGTGCCGGACGGGCTCCACGCCCAGGACTGGAAACCGGTTCCCACGGCCCTCGCCGCGGAGCCGGTCCTCGCCTGGACCGATATCGGCACCGAGCGAAACGGCACCGGCCGGCCGGTGCTGTTCCTGCGGGCCATCGACCGGCCCCTGCCCGCGGCCGCGCGGTCGGCCACCGCCGCCGCACTGGCGGCGGTCCAGAAATGGCTGCGGCGCGCGGATCCGGAGGCGACGCTGATCGTGCTCACCGCGCGGGCCGTCGCCACCGGCGAAGCCGAAGATGTCCTCGATCGCGCCCATGCGCCGGTCTGGGGGTTGCTGCGAACGGCGCAGACCGAGAATCCGGGCCGCCTGGTGCTGGTCGACCTGGACGACTGGGACCGCGCGCCCACGGCGATCGCGGTGGCCGCGAACACCGATGAGCCCCAGCTCGCCCTGCGCGGTGACACCTGGCTGGCGCCCAGGCTGGTCCGGGCCCGGCCCGATACCGCGGCCCGCGGGTGGCCCGCCGGGGCCGATCCCGACGGCACCGTTCTCATCACCGGCGGGACCGGCGCGCTCGGCCGGCTGCTCGCGCGGCATCTGGTGACCCGTCACGGTATCCGGAAGCTGGTCCTGGCGGGCCGCTCCGGCGGCGCGGCACCCGGAATCGGTGCGCTGGTGGCCGAGTTGGCCGAGGCCGGGGCGGATGTCCGGGTGGTGGCGTGCGATCTGTCCGACCGTGACGCGGTGGCCGCCTTGCTGGCGCGGATACCCGAGCGCAATCCGCTGACGGCGGTGGTGCACGCCGCTGGAGCGCTCTCGGACGCGGTGTTCACCGCCACCGCGCCGCGGCATATCGCCGAGACGTTCGCCGCCAAGGTCGATTCGGCCTGGTATCTGCACGAACTCACCGCCGACCGGGAACTGGCGGCCTTCGTACTGTTCTCTTCGGTCGCGGGCATCGCCGGCGCGCCGGGGCAGGCCGCCTACGCGGCGGCCAACTCCTTCCTCGACGCACTGGCCCGGCACCGGCGCCATCGCGGCCTGCCCGCCACCTCATTGGCCTGGGGACTGTGGGAGCAGCCCGGGGGCCTGACCGCCGGGCTGACCGCGGCCGACCGGGCCCGGCTCGCCCGCGGCGGTGTGACCGCGCTGTCCGCGGCCGACGGACTGGAGCTGTTCGACGCCGCCGCGCGCACCGATCGATCCCTGCTGGTCCCGGCCCGGATCCAGATATCCGGCCGTGCGGCGGCCGCGAGTACGCGGCGAACGGTCGCGGCGGCCACCGCGAGTACGGAGCTGGAGGACCGGCTCTGCGGAATCGCACCGGATGAACAGGAGAGCATCCTGCTCGCGGTCATCCGGCAGCAACTCGCCGAGATCGTCGATCACGCCGATCCGGCCGGTGACGACGGCGCCCGCACCTTCAAGGAGATCGGCGTGGATTCGCTGGGCTCGGTGGAATTCCGCAACCGGGTCCAGGCGGCCACCGGATTGGCCCTCCCGATCACTCTGACGCTCGAGCACCCCACACCCCGCGCGCTGGCACGGTTCCTCCGCGCGGAACTCGGAGAGCGGGGGTGACGGCGGATGCGAACCGGGATGACAACGGTGGAACGACGAACGGAGTGCCCGGTGGCCGACGCGACAGCGGTCCGGCCGGCGCAGGCGTACACGATGGTTCTGGTCTCCGACTCACTGTTCACACGGCGTGATTTCGAGCGCTCGGTCCGCGGGGCGCGGGACCTGGTCCTGGCCGGAACGTGTCCGTGGCGGGAAGTGGCGGAGCGGTCGACGCATTGGCGCCCCGACATCGTCGTGCTGGACGCGGCCGCGGCTCCACTGCCGCAGCTGCCGGAAGTGCTGGCGCGGTGGCGTTCCGCGAACCGGGCAGCGTTGATCGCTTTGCTGATCGGCCGGGATCCGGCACCGATACACACCACGGGCGCGGACGCGGTGCTCGCGGCCGGCGCCGGTGCCGAAGCCGTCGTGCGGGCGGTGCAGGCACTGGCCTCCGGGGTCATCGTGACCACCGGAGTCGCGCCACGCCGCGCCGGACCGCGCGGCGATCCCGAGGCGCGGCAGCGGCTGTCGACGTTGACCGAACGAGAACGCGAGATCCTGCTGCTCCTCGTCGACGGGCTGTCGAATCGAGAAGTGGGGTCCCGGCTGTACATCAGCCCGGACACGGTGAAAGAACATGTCAGCCGCATTCTGGCGAAACTCGAGGTAGCCAGCCGTATCGAAGCGGCGGTCGCCGCGGTGCGGGCCGAATTCGAGCACTGAGAACAGGAACAGATATGACGATCGACGGTCTCCGCACCCGGGTGGGAATTCTGGCCGGAGAAGTGAAAGCCTATGCCCGGCTCCGGCAAACCGGTGTCCTGGACCCGACCCGCCCGCGCGGCGTGGTCCGGCTCGCGGGCGATACCCGCCGATACGGCGCCCAGGCCTCGCTGATCAGGAAGACCGCGCGCGAACGACCCGAGGCCACCGCGGTGGTCGACGAGCGCGGCGCCCTGACCTACCGGGAACTCGACGAGCAGTCCGACGCCTTGGCGAACGCACTACGGGCGCGGGGACTGCTGCCGGGGGCGGTCGCCGCTGTGGTGGCACGCGACCATCGGGGGCTGCTGCTCACCATTGCCGCCGCCGGGCGGGCGGGCGTGCGGCTGACGATGCTGAACACCGGTTTCGGCGCGGATCAGCTCGTGGAGGTGATCGTCCGGGAACAGGCGCAGGCGGTACTGCACGACAGCGAATTCACACCCGCGCTGGCCGGTCTCCCGGACGCCCTGCCCCGATACCTCACCTGGACCGGACCCGCCGCCGCGGGTGCCGGTGATCCCGCACCGGAGACGATCGAAGAATTGATCGCCGGAGCCGATACGACCCCACCGCCGCCGCCGCGGCAGCCCGGCGGTTTCGTCATCCTGACCAGCGGCACCACCGGCACGCCCAAGGGCGCGCCCCGCAGCACCGTCACCCCCTTGCTGAGCGCGATGCTGGTGGACCGGATCCCGTTTCCGCGCAACGGAACCATCCATATCGCGGCCCCGCTGTTCCATGCCTATCCGTTCGGGATGTGGACGGTAGGGGTGGCACTGGGGAACCGGATCGTGGTGGCGCGGCGTTTCGACGCCGAGGCGACGGTGCGGTCGCTGGCCGAACACCGGGCGGAACTGCTCGTGGCGGTGCCGACCATGCTGCACCGGATTCTCGAACTGGGCGAGGAGGTCCTCGCCCGTTACGACCTCTCGGCGCTGCGTGCGATCGTGGTGGCCGGATCGGCGCTGACCCCGCATCTGGCGCAGCGGGCGCAGGACACCTTCGGCGAAATCCTCTACAACCTCTACGGCTCCACCGAGGTGGCGGTGGCCACCGTGGCGCAGCCGGCGGAACTGCGCCGGGCGCCCGGTACGGCCGGCCGGGCGCCGGTGCTGGTCCACGTGGTGCTCCACGACGAGTCCGGCCGGCGTATCCGCACACCGAACACCAAGGGCCGCATCTTCGTACGTACCGGCGCGCCGTTCGAGGGTTATACCGACGGCGGGCACAAGCAGATCATCGACGGGCATATGTCGACCGGCGATATCGGCCATTTCGACGACGAGGGTCTGCTGTTCGTCGACGGGCGCGACGACGACATGATCGTCTCCGGCGGGGAGAACGTCTATCCGCTCGAGGTGGAGCAGCTGCTCGCGGATCACCCCGCCGTCGCCGATGTGGCGGTGGTCGGGGTGGACGATCCGGATTTCGGTAAGCGGCTGCGCGCCGTCGTCGTCGCCCGGACCCCGGACGCGGCACCGGATCCGCGGGAGATCCGCGAGTACGTCAAAGCGCGCCTGGCCCGGCACAAGGTGCCGCGCGATGTGCTGTTCGTCGAGGCGCTGCCCCGCAACGCCACCGGGAAGGTGGTGCGGCGTGCGCTCCAGGAACTCGAGGCCGTGCCGGACCGTGCGTGAGGATCCGGCCCCCGGCGCCGCCGGTGTTCGGCTCCCGGTGATCCGAAAACTGTGCGGGCACAGCTCGTTTCCGTTGAATCGGGACAGACGGCACGGCCCCGCGGCGGGCCCGTGGCCCGGGGCGCGCGAGGAGGGCGAGCGATATGGCGACAACTGAGGTGACCCCCGGTGAAGCGGGGAGATTGCGGGCCGGTACCGCCGGTCCGCTCGATGTCTTCGCCCAGGGGCTGGCGGCGGCGGCGCCGAGTATCGCACTGGCCGGGATCCCGGCCTCCCTGTTCCTGGTGACGGGCAAGGGCGCTGTCTGGGCGGCCGTGATCGGGGCGGTGGTCGCGCTGCTGATCGCCGTCCTGATCAGCGCGCAGGCGCGGCGAACCGTCTCCTCGGGATCGCTGGGCACCTACGCGGGCAACGGTCTGGGCCCCGGCGTCGCCTTCACCACCGGCTGGGGGCTGATCATCGGATACGTGGGCTTCTTCACCGCCGGGGTCGTCGGCGCCGTCCTGTATTTCAGCCTGTTCCTGGACAAGGTCGGTGTCGATGTCGACCATCCGGGATGGAAATTGCTGATCCTGCTGGTGGTCGTCGCGGTCGCGGTCGGTGTACCGCTGCGCGGAGTCGCGCTGTCGGCGAAGGTCGGGCTCACCTTCGAGGTGTTGTCGCTGGCCGGGATCGGGATCATCATCGTCGCCGCGTACCTCACCCAGGGCGCGCATATCGATACCGAACAGCTGAACCCGTCGCATCTGGGTAGCAGCAGCACCTATATCGCCGCGGTCACCGCGGTCGGTGCCTACGCGGGTTTCGAGAGTTCGGCCGCGCTCGGGCACGAGGCCCGCGACGCGCACCGCAGTGTCGCCCGGGGGGTGCTACGGCTGGTCCTCATCCTCGCCGTGCTCTACCTGATCTCGATCTATCCGCAGGTCACCGGTTTCGCCGACCTGGACCCCGATAAGGCGCCCCTGGCCCAGGTGGCCGCGCATTCCGGGGTGTCGTGGACCGAGTACGTGATCGGCCCGTCGGTCGGCACGGCCGCCCTGGTGTGGAGTTCGGCTGTCATCAATGCCGGGGCGCGGGGCCTGTACACCCTCGCCGCCGAGGGTGCGTTGCCGGCGGCGCTGGCGCGGGTGCATCCGACCCGCCGCACGCCGAGCACCGCGATTCTCGGCATCGGCGCGATCGGGCTGGCGACCGGTGTCGTGGCCACGGTGAGCTCGGTGGGCCGGGTGCAATTCGAAACCTACGTCGCGACATTGTCGAATTGGGGATTCATCGTCGCGTATCTGCTGGTTGCCGTTTCCACCCCGATATGGCTGTATCGGATCAAAGCGCTCGGCGCCCCGATTCTCGCGGTATCCGTGATATCGGTACTGGCGGTCGGTTATGTCATCTACCACAATCTGGTTCCGGTGCCCGAATTCCCGTACAGCATCCTGCCGTATATTTTCCTCTTCCTGCTCGGGATCGGAATCGCCCGATACGGTTACCTGAAGTGGCGGCATCCGGAGATCGCCCGGCGGGTCGGTAGCGTGCAGACGCTGTCCGGCGAGGAACGGGCCCGCCGTATCGCGCTGGGACTGCCGGCGCCCGATGACCGGTCCTGAAGTCCTCGGGTGAGGCGGTCGGTCTCCCGGCGCCACCGGCGAATCGGCCGGCCCTCGCCGTTCCCGTGAATCGGAGATGCGCGCCGAAATGATGGAAACAATTCCGTGAATGCGCCCCCCGATCGGGGGGTATTTAGCCCGGTTTGCGGACCGTAGAGTAATTATCGGGGCCGGTTCTGATCGATTTCATACGAACCGGATTCGTTCAGATACTCGATATCTATCCGGGAGCTGGGGAGCAGATGGCATCAGATCCTTTCGCCACCGAGGAGAGAGTGGCTCTCCGTGAGATGGTCCGCGGGTTCGCCGAGAAGGAAATAGCGCCGAATATCGACGATTGGGAACGCGAGGGGCTGATCCCGGTCGAATTACACCGGAAGGCGGCCGATCTGGGACTGCTCGGGCTCGGATTCGACGAATCGGTCGGCGGCAGCGGCGGTGACAGTATCGACTGGTTCGTGATGGCCGAGGAGCTGGTGCGCAGCGGCCGCTCCAGCGGCCTGCTGATGGCGCTGTTCACCCACCATGTGGCACTGATACCGGTGGCCGCGCACGGCACCCCGGACCAGATCGCCAAATACGTCCGGCCCACCCTGGCCGGTCAGAAATTGGCCGCGCTCGGGGTGACCGAACCCGGCGGCGGCTCCGATGTCGCGAATCTGCGCACCACGGCGCGACGCGACGGTGACACCTATGTGGTCAACGGCGCCAAGACTTTCATCAGCTCCGGTGTCCGGGCCGACTTCGTGGTCGCCGCCGTGCGCACCGGAGAACCCGGACACAAGGGGATCTCGCTGCTGCTGATCGAGAAGGGCAGCCCGGGATTCGAGGTCACCCGGCACCTGGACAAGCTGGGCTGGGATTGCTCCGATACCGCCGAACTCTCCTTCGACGAGGTGCGGGTGCCGGCGGAGAATCTGGTCGGCGCGGAGAACCAGGGCTTCCGGCTGATCATGGAACTGTTCGAGAGCGAACGGCTCGCGCAGACCGTTATGGCCTACGCCACCGCGCAGCGCTGCCTCGAACTCGCCGTGGACTGGACCCGTGAGCGCGCCACCTTCGGTAAACCGCTGATCGCCCGGCAAGTGGTGCGGCACACGCTGTCGGATATGGCGCGCGCGGTGGAGGTGAGCCGGGAGTTCGCGCACCAGGTCATGATCCGGACCGCCGCGGGGGAGGTGCTGGTGCCGCAGGTGTGTATGGCCAAGAAGCAGGCCACCGACGCGGCGCGGTTCGTGGCCGACGCCGCGCTCCAACTACACGGCGGCACCGGGTATATGCGCGATACCGAGGTCAACCGCCACTACCGCGACGCGCGGGTGTTCTCGATCGCCGGGGGCACCGACGAAATTCTGGCCGAAATCGTGACCAAGTGGATGGGATACTGATATGCCCCGAACGATCGATGTGTCCACCGTGCGACCCACTCCGGAGGACCTCACCGAGCTCAACGGCAAGGGTTTCGACGGCGTCGTGGGCCTGCGGCTGACCGAGGTCTCCCCGGACCGCGTCCGCGGCGAATGGACGATCGAACCGCTGCTGCACCAGGCCACCGGCGTAGTGCACGGCGGTGTGCATTGCGCGGTGATCGAATCCCTGGCCAGCACCGCCGGCTGGACCTGGCTCAACCGCGAGGGTGGCCCGGGCGGGGTGGCGCTGGGGGTGCACAACAGCACCGATTTCCTGCGCGCGGCCACCACCGGAACCCTGTCCGCGGAGGCCACGCCGATCCATCGTGGCCGGCAGCAGCAGCTGTGGCAGGTGGCGATCTCCGACGAACAACAGCGGCTCGTCGCTCGTGGCCAGGTGCGACTGCAGAATGTCGGGGTGGGGGCATGAACGCCACGCAGCGTCCGGCCGTAGCGATCATCGGGGCGGGTTTCGGCGGTCTGGCGGCCGCGATCGAACTGGAGCGCAACGGAATCGACTACGTCGTCTACGAACGCGCCGACGATCTGGGCGGGGTCTGGCACGCCAACCGGTATCCCGGTGTCGCCTGCGATCTGCCCTCCTCCATCTACGCCTATTCCTATGCGCTGGATACCGTCTGGCCCAGGCGCTTCGCCGGTCAGCCGGAGATCCTGGAGTATCTGCGCGGGACCGCCGAACGGTTCGGAGTGACCGCCAAGATCAGGTTCGGCACCGAGGTGGTGGCCGCGACCTTCGCCGGTGATACCTGGTCACTGGATTTCGCCGACGGCGCGACACGCACCTTCGACGCCGTGATCACCGCGACCGGTGTGCTCTCCCGGCCCAAGATCCCGGATCTGGACGGACTCGCCGAATTCACCGGCACGGCCTTCCATTCCGCGCAGTGGGACGATTCGGTGGATCTGACCGGGAAGAAAGTGGTGGTGGTCGGCAGCGGCGCCAGCGCGATCCAGTTGGTGCCCGCGATCGTCGATCGGGTGGGTGAGCTCACCGTGGTGCAGCGTTCGCCGAACTGGGTGGTGAACCGGCACGACCGCCGTACCACCGTGATCGGGCGGACGTTGGCGCGGATACCGGGATTCCCGCAGGCACAGCACCATCTGACCTTCCTGTGGAACGAGCACCGCGCTCCCTTGATCTTCCGCCGGCTCGACCCCGCCCGGGCCGGGCTGCAGGCGTGGGTGAAATTGAAGATCCGCCGCCAGATCCGCGACCGCGCATTGCGCCGGGCCGTGACCCCGGACTATCCGGCCTTCTGCAACCGCCTGCTGATCTCCGACGAGTGGTATCCCGCGCTGGACCGGTCGCATGTCAGCGTGTACCGGCAGGGGGTCGCACGGGTATCCGCCAACGGCGTCGAACTGGAGGACGGACGTTCGGTGGCGGCCGATGTGATCATCTGGTGCACCGGGTTCCGTACGGAGGAGTACCTGGCTCCCATCGATATCACCGGGCGGGACGGGCGGAAACTACACGCGGAGTGGAAGTCCGGGCCGCGGGCCTACCTGGGGGTCGCGGTCTCGGGCTATCCGAATCTGTTCATGATCTCGGGACCCGGCACCGGTGGCACCACGACGAATTCGTTCGTCTACATCCTGGAGCGGCAGGCCCGGTATGTGCGCCGGGCACTGGAGCACATCCGTACGTCCGGGGGCTGGCTCGATGTGCTGCCGCGGGTGCAGGATCGGCACAACGACTGGCGCCGCGAGCGGCTCGCCGCCACCGTGTACGCGGGCAGCTGCCCCGGCTGGTACACGACCAGTGACGGGAGCGCCGCGCCGATCTGGCCGGGATCGCATCTGTCCTACGGCCGGGCGACCAGGACCTTCGAACCGGCCGAATACGATCACGGCGGGCAGGTGCGGCTCGTGGAACCCGCTCCGGCGCCCTGATCCGTCCCGCGTCCGGCGGGGCCCGGCATTCCGGGCCCCGCCGGACGCGTCATGCGCTCGTCGCCCGAGCGGCCCCGGTGGTGGGTAGCGCGGTCATACCGGGCCCCGGTACCGGTGCGATATCCCGTGCCGTTAGCAATTCACCGCATTCGTCGCAGGCCAGCGTGACATGTGCCTCGCCGCCGCAATCGCGATGGGTGAAATGCACCGGGGGGCCGTCGGGTGCCATATAGCGGTCGCCCCAGTCGCGGAAGGCGATCAGGATCGGATAGAGGTCGTGACCCTTCTGGGTGAGGCGGTACTCCTCGT
>NZ_JBSFRU010000042.1:7074-29496 GCF_053589395.1 Nocardia sp. NPDC003345 | reverse complement strand
GCGAGACCGCCAGGGTGCTGATGGCCGCCGCGGTCCGGACCGGACGCTGCTTCAGCCGGAAGCTGAGCACATCGGCCATGGTGAATTTGCCGGTGTTGCGGAGCATCTCGGCCACCAGCAGCAGCGCCACCAGCCAGGCCACCAGGAAGCCGATCGAGTACAGGAAGCCGTCGTAGCCGTAGACGGCGATGGCGCCCGCGATACCGAGGAAGCTCGCGGCGGACAGATAGTCGCCGGCGATGGCCACCCCGTTCTGCGGCCCGGTGAACCCGCGGCCGCCGGTGAAGTAGTCGGCGGCGCCGCGCGTATTACGGCCCGCCCAGAACACCACGATCATGGTGACCACGACGAACAGGGCGAAGATGCCGATATTGGCGGCCGGGTTGCCGACGGTGGTGTCGGCCGCGTGCAGCGAGGTCACGATTCGCTTCCTTCCAGTTCGGCACGCAGCGCCGCGGCCCGCGGATCCAGTTCCCGGTTGGCGAACCGGACGTAGAGGCCGGTGATGAGGAAGGTCGAGACGAACTGGCCCAGGCCCAGCAGCAGTCCGACGTTCACCTCACCGAAGACCTCGGTGCCCATGAAATCGTGCGCGTAGGCACCGAGCAGCACGTAGCCGAGGTACCAGATCAGGAACAGCGCGGTCATGGGAAAGATGAAGCGGCGCAGCCGGTTGCGGAGTTCCTGGAACTCCGGGCTGGCTTGCGCGGCGACGAAATCGGCGGGCCCAGTGGGCTGCCCGCCGCTGTCGTCGAGATCCGTATCGGTCATGCCGGGTCCTCGCAATGTGATGTGTGTTACCTGCCAGAAACTAGCGAGACCGACCGGCCCACCGATAGATGTGATCCGCATCACTCGCCGAACCGGCCCGGCTGTGCGGTGAACGGTCACTGGGCAGCGACGAACGGTAGCCCGCGGCTACCCCGCTGAACCCGCCCCGGGCTCGCGGTCCGCACCCATCCCGAGCCGCTCCGGCGCGTGCATCCGGACGAATGCCTGTGCCACCCCGGCCGAGCCGGGCGTGAACCGGCTGACCAGCAACATCGCCCCGAAAGCCAGCGGAACCGCGACCGCCGCCGGATATCCGAGCAGTGCGGCGGGCCAGCCGCCGGCCAGCGTGTCGGGCACGCCGCCCAGCACCGACACCACCGTCGCCCCGCCCGCGACCAGCCCGCCGGTCACCAGCCCCGCCGCCGCACCCGCGGCGGTCAGTCCCCGCCACCAGATCCCCAGCACCAGCAGCGGGCACAGCGTCGCCGCCGCCAGCGAGAACGCCAGACCGACGGTCCGGGAGAGATCCAGCGACACCACGAACAGCGAAACGGCCAGCGGCACCGCGCCCGCCGCGAATGCCGCGACCCGGAAATCCCGGATCCGGCCGCGCAGCACATCGGTGCTCAGCACGCCGGCGATACTCACCACCAGTCCCGAGGAGGTCGACAGGAACGCCGCCATGGCCCCCGCGGCGACCAGCGCCGCCAGCAACTGTCCCGGTAACCCGGCCAGCGCCGAGGACGGCAGCAGCAGAACGGCCGCGTCCGAGGTCCCGGTGATCAGCAATTGCGGAACGTAGAGCCGGGCGAAGACACCGAGCAGAACCGGGAACAGGTAGAAGACCCCGACCAGCGCGATCACCGTGAGCGCGGTGGAGCGGGCGGCCCGGCCGTCGCGGTTGGTGTAGAAGCGCACCAGCACATGCGGCAATCCCATGGTGCCCAGGAAGGTCGCGATCATCAGCGAATACACCTGATAGTGCGGATGCGGTCCGGCGAAACCGCTGCCCGGCAGCAGCCAGTGCGCACCGTCTGCGGGGGCGCCCGCCACCACCGGGACGGCCGCGCCCGGTTCCAGCACCAGCCGGGTGTCACGGGCCAGTTCATGGGTGCCCGCGGTGAGCAGGACCGGTCCGTCGACCGGCCGCTCGTCGAGTACGCCGTGCACCGTGACCCATTGCGGTTCGGCCAGTTGCACCAGTACCGGCGTGGCCACCTCCACGGTGGTCCGTTCGCTCACCGTCGGCGGTGCCGGCACGCCGATCCCGCCGTCGGGGCCGGGATGACCGGCGCCGAAGAAATGCAGGACCAGCACCAGGGCGGGCAGCGCCACCGCCGTCAGTTTCAGCCAGTACTGGAACGCCTGGACCAGGGTGATCGACCGCATCCCGCCGCCGGCCACATTGGCCACGACGATGGCCGCGATCGCCACCGCGCCCACCCAGCCCGGCACACCCAGCAGGATGTGCAGCGTGAGGCCCGCACCCTGGAACTGCGGAATCACGTACACCGCGCACACCAGCACCACCACCAGCGCGGCGAGCCGGCGCACCCGCGGCGAGCCGAGGCGGAACTCGGCGAAATCGGGCACCGTGTAGGCGCCCGAACGCCGCAGCGGGGCGGCCACGAACAACAGCAGCGCCAGATAGCCCGCGGTGAACCCCACCGGGTACCACAGCGCGTCGGCGCCGTACTTGGCGATCAATCCGGCGACGCCGAGAAACGACGCGGCCGACAGGTACTCCCCGGAGACCGCGGCCGCGTTCCAGCGCGGGCCCACACTGCGCGAGGCCACCAGGAAATCGGAGGTGGTCCGCGCCCAGCGCACCCCGTACACGCCCAGCGTCACCGTCGCCACGGCCGCCGCCAGCAACGCCGCCACCGTCAGGCCGGAGGCGTTCACACCGGGTCACCCGGCGCGGGCCATACGGTGGATCGCGCCGCCACCTCAATCCCCCGTGAGTTCGAGGAAGTCGTTCTCGTTGCGCTCGGAGAGCCGCAGGTAGACACGGCCGGTGAGCCACAGCAGCGGGTAGGCCGCCCCGCCCAGCAGCAACCACGGCAGCCGGATCCCCAGCACCACGGTCTCGGCGACCGCCCGCACCTCGAACAGGAGCGGCAGCGCCGCCAGCAGGACCGCGATCACCAGCCCGCAACTCAGCGCCAGCCCCAGCTGCGCCCGGATCAGGCCCCCGATCAGCGCTTCCCCGATCTCGGTCTGCTCGGCGACCTCGGCCCGGGTCCGGACCCGGCGCGCGCCGCGCCGTTCGGCCAGCACCACCCGCTCTCGCGGCGGTTTCGGCGGCGGGCCGATCATCGCCGCTCCGGCGGGGTGTGCGGGCCGTGCACCAGCCGCTGTTTGAGTTCGCGGACCTGCCGCCGGCTCACCGGCAGCTCGACCGGACCCGCTCCGCGCAGACAGACCCGGGTCGCCGAACCGACCGTGCGCAAACCGGTCACCCGGCCCAGCGCCACCAGATAGGACCGGTGCACCCGCAGGAAACCGTCACGCCAGCGTTCCTGAAGCGCCGACAGCGGTATCCGCACCAGATGGGAGCCGGTATCGGTATGCAGCCGGGCGTAGTCGCCCTCGGCTTCCACCCAGCTCACCTGGGAGCGGTGCACCAGGGTCGTCACGCCGGCCAGTTCCACGGGAATGACCTCGTTGTTCCCGGCCGGATCGGCCTCGGCACCGGGCCGCGCCCGATGTGCCGCCACCCGGCGCAGGGCCGCGCCGAGCCGTTCCTGACGCACCGGTTTGAGCAGGTAGTCCACGGCGCCCAGATCGAACGCGGCCACCGCGTGGTCCTCGTGCGCGGTGACGAAAACGATCGCGGGCGGGTTGGCGAATTCGCCGAGTACCCCGGCCAGTTCCATACCGTCCAGACCGGGCATGTTGATATCGAGGAAGACCGCGTCCGCACCGTGGGACCGCAGCATCCGCAACGCGGCGGTCGCGTCGCCGGCGCCGTGCACCTCGGTCACCGACGGTTCGCCGCGCAGCAGATAGAGCAGCTCGTCCAGCGCCGGCTGCTCGTCGTCCACGGCCAGCACGCGCATCCGCCAGACCCTTCTCCTGCTTCTCAGATCCGCATCATCGTAGTCATCCGATGACAGGCGTGGGTGCGGGACGGGTGCAGTGGGTCAGGATCCGAGCTGGTCCATCCGCCGCCGCATCTCCTCGGGGTCGATATCTTCGACATGGGTGGCGACGGTCCACTGATGCCCCCAGGGGTCGGCGAAGGACGCGGTGCGGTCGCCGTAGAACTGGGTGCTGGGGGCGCTGATCTCGGTGGCTCCGGCGGCCAGCGCGGCCGCATGGGCGGCCTCGGCATCCGGGACGTAGCAATACAGGTTGACGGGCGTACCGCCGATGGAACGCGGATCGCGGAAGGCCATATCGGGCGCGGGGTCGCCGAGCATCAGCACCGAATTGCCGATCAGCAGTTCGCAGTGCAGCACAGTCCCGCCGGGACCGGGCATCCGCATCCGCTCGGTGGCGCCCAGCACGGTTTTGTAGAACTCGACCGCGTCGGACGCTCCCGCGATCGCCAGACCTGGTGAGATGGTCGGATAGCCTTCGGGTACGGGGGTGACATCGGACATCATTCGACCTCCGGGTCTCGGGTCGTTGCCGGACTCTCCGAGCCTATGCCCGCGGCTGCCCGCCCGTATACGCCTCCGGTCAGCCGCCCCAGCTGACGTTCGTCTCGATGACCTGGCGCAGGGCCGTGGCGGTCCGCGGATTCCGGTAGAACTGGTGACCGCCGATGCTGATCGAGCCCGCGATCGGCAGCGGCAGGCCCAGATCCACGGTGACCTCGCCGTTGCCCTGCATCGCGTAATCCTCGATATCGAGGGTTCCGGCCTCGTTGGGCAGGTCCCAGACCGCCGATTTCGGGGTCTGCGTGACGTCCAGCCGGATTGTCAGCCGGCCGCCGTCGCGGGCCAGCAGGGTCGCGGTGGTCACCTGGTCCAGATCGACGCCGCCGCCGACGGTCTGCTGGACCCGCCAGACCGCGCCCACGCCGACGGGTTCGTCCGGGAAGGTGACCGACCGGTATACCGCCTGGTAGAACGCCTGTTCCAGGGCGGCGCGCGCGGAGTTGGACGTATCGGGCGCGGGCGCCAGGCGCAAGGCGGTGATACCGCCCAATTCGCTCATCTCGAAACCGGCGTGCGAACCGTCGGCGGCGGTGAGGGCCTCCGACAGCGCCGGGTCCGGAGTGGTGACCGAGCCCAGGGTGAGTTCGACACCGCCGGAATCGGTGGTGGCGGTCATCGGGATCGTCAGCGAGGGACTGGAGAAATCGCGGACCTGCTGATTGTCGATCTGCTGCTGGATCCGGTGGTCGGTCCGCAGGGTCACCGCCTGGGCGGTGCCGTCGTAGTAGGAGGGACGCAGGGTGGAGCGGGGTTCGCTACCGGGATCGACCACGGTGACGACCGCGGCCGCGATCGGCACGGTGACCTCGTTCCCGATGCCCAGCGGTTCGGTGCCGTCCGATTCGGCCGCCGATTCCCCGCCGTCACCGCATCCGGCGCCGAATGCGGTGAGTCCCACCGCGAGAACCAGCATCGCCACTCTGGACCGCGCCACCCGAGGCGTGGGAAACGAACACAACGTCACGCCCGACAGCCTACGAGGCGTACCTGAGGAAGACCTGGGACATCGCCGATCTGTCCGGACGAACCTGCCGCCACGGCCGCAGCCGGCCGCGACGCGCCGCGTGACCGGGTCCGGTGACCCGCTCCCGGGTGCCCACGGTGTCCGGCCCGGCCGCTCGAGAGATGATGGTCGGCGTGAGTGACGACCGGCCGACGCCCGAGCAGGACCCCGACGACGCCTCCGGCGGCGGGGCCGGATCCGCCGACTCCGGCGGCGCGGCCGGATCCGCGGCCACCGGTGCTCCCGGCGATACGGCCGCCCCGGACGAGATCGGCGCCGGGCCCCGGCCCCGGTTGCGGTTGCTGCTGGCGATCGCGGCGACCCTGTTCGTTCTCGACCTGCTCACCAAGGTGGCCGTGGTCGCCTGGATCCGGCCCGGTGAGCGGGTATCGATCATCGGCGATTTCGTCGAACTGGTGCTGGTACGCAATCCGGGTGCGGCCTTCTCCATGGCCACCGGGATGACCTGGCTGTTCACCATCATCGCGGCCGCGGTCGTGATCGGGGTTTTGCGGATCGGCCGGAGCCTGCGCTCGCCGCTGTGGGCCGTGGGCCTGGGCGGGGTGCTCGGCGGCGCTCTGGGCAACCTGATGGACCGGCTTTTCCGCTCGCCCGGCCCGATGCAGGGCCATGTGGTGGATTTCGTCTCGGTCGGCTGGTGGCCGGTGTTCAATGTCGCCGATTCGTCGATCGTCTGCGGCGCCATCCTGCTGGTGGCCCTCACACTCTTCGGCTACGAACCCGACGGCACCCGCTACCGGCGCGAATCCGACACGCCCCCCGCGCCCGCCCCCACCGACGACGACGGGACCGCCCGGACCGACCCTCCCGGACCCGACAGCGGTTCCGCCGAGAACCGTTCCGCCGGAGCGGGAGGCGCCGCGGCATGAGAGAAACCCGGACCATGCCCGTTCCGGACGGGCTCGACGGTATGCGCGTGGACGCCGGATTGTCCCGGCTGCTCGGCCTGTCCCGGACCGCGGTGGCGGCCCTGGCCGAAGAGGGATCGGTGCAACTCGACGGCACCCCGGCCGGGAAATCCGATCGGCTCACCGCCGGCGCCTGGCTCGAGGTGGTCTTCCCGGAACCGCGGCGCGAACTGACCATCGAGGCCGAGCCGGTGGAGGGTATGAAGATCCTCTACGCCGACGACGATATCGTCGCGGTGGACAAACCGGTCGGCGTGGCCGCCCATACCGGGGTCGGCTGGAGCGGGCCCACCGTGGTCGGGGGGCTGGCCGCCGCCGGATACCGGATCTCGACCTCCGGCGCGCACGAACGTCAGGGCATCGTGCACCGGCTCGATGTCGGGACCTCCGGCGTCATGGTGGTGGCCCAGTCCGAGCATGCCTACACCGTGCTCAAGCGGGCGTTCAAACAGCGGACGGTCGACAAGCGCTATCACGCGCTGGTCCAGGGGCATCCCGACCCCAGCAGCGGCACCATCGACGCGCCCATCGGCCGGGCCCGCGGCGGCGACTGGAAATTCGCGGTGACCTCCGACGGCCGCCCCAGCGTCACCCACTACGACACGGTGGAGGCCTTCCAGGCGGCGAGTCTGCTCGATATCCATCTGGAAACCGGCCGGACCCACCAGATCCGGGTGCATTTCTCGGCGATCCGCCATCCGTGCTGCGGTGACCTGACCTACGGCGCCGACCCCCGGCTCGCCGAACGGCTCGGACTGCAGCGCCAATGGCTGCACGCCCGGTCGCTGGGCTTCCAGCATCCGGCCGACGGCCGCTATCTGGAGATCACCAGCGAATACCCGGACGATCTCACCCACGCGTTGCGCACCCTGCGCGACGCCTGAGCCGCCGTGTACGACCGGGATCCGGCCGCCGGCCCCGCCGGTGGGCGGCGCTGGTTCCGCGGGCTGGGTTACGGCGCCGCGGCCGCCGCCGGTGTGGCGCTGGTGGTGGCGCTGGGCATCGCGATTCCGCCGTACGACACGGGCGTATCCACCGACCGGCTCGGCCCGGAGCCCGGCGATTCCGTGGCCGGTTATCTCGATCGCGCCCGCGATTCGCTGGGCGGGCCCGACGACGGCGACCGCTGGGCACTCGTCTCCTTCGGCGACTACCGCACCGCCGGGGATCTGCCCGCGGCGGTCACCGGGGTCCGGGTGGGACAGGTGCTGTACCAGGTCCCGGTCGCGCGGGTGGCCACACCACTGGTGGCGGTGCAGGTCCCCGGTAGCGATATCGCGCTCCGGCGCTCCGGCGCCGACGCCGCCTGGCAACTCACCGACCGGCTCCGGTACACGGCCCCGGATACCCGGCCCGCGCAGGTTCTCGACCTCGCGGTGCGCCGCCTGCGCGCCGGATGCGCCTGCTCCCCGGGCGTGGTCGTCCGGGCGCCGGCGGCCCGGCTGCGCGAACTCGCCGCCCGGCCCGGTATCCGGGCGGTGCAGGCACTGCCGGCCGACGCGGTGGCCGGGCGGTTCGCGGTGGCGCCGCTGCTGCCCGATACCTCCGACCCGGTCGGCCCGCCCTCCGACGACGGCCCGGTCCCGGCCGGCTGATTCAGAATTCCAGGGTCACCACACCGTCGAGATACCGGCGGCAGTGTCCCGTCAGCAGCACCCGGTCCCCGGCCAGCTCCACACCGAGTGTGCCGCCCCGCCGCGACAGCTGGCGGGCGGTGAACCGGGTACCACCCAGTTCCGCGGCCCACAGCGGCGCGAGCTGGGCGTGCGCGGAACCGGTCACCGGATCCTCGGGCACCCCGACCCCGGGCCCGAAGAAGCGGGACACGAAATCCACCTCGTCACCCCGGGCGGTGACCACGACGCCCCGGGGTACCGGCGGGAAGGCGCTCAGCGCCGGGGCGAGGTCGCGGACGCGGCGCTCGCCGTCCACCACGATCACCACATCGGCGCCGGTGTAGGCCGCCAGCGGTTCCACTCCGAGCGCGGCGAGCAGTGCCGGATCGGGATCGGCCCGCGCGGAGGGCACCGCGGGAAGATCCAGGATGTACTCGTCGTCGTCGGTGCGGTCCACCGGCAACCAGCCGCTGCGGGTGAAGAAGGCCACCCGGTCCACTCCCGGTTCGATATCGGTGAGGATCTGCGAGGCGGCGGCCAGTGTCGCGTGACCGCACATCGCGACCTCCGTCGCGGGTGTGAACCAGCGCAGATGGTAGGCGGGGCAATCGCCGGGCGGCGGCCCCGCCTCCGGGGGTAACCGCGAGGTGTAGAAGGCCGTCTCGGCGAGGTTGTTCTCCTCGGCGAGCTGTTGCAGCACGGTATCGGGCAACCAGGTGGGCAGCGGCATCACCGCGGCCGGGTTGCCGGAGAACGGTGCGTCGGCGAACGCGTCGATCTGGTGCAGCAGAACCTCCATGCCATGAAAGGTACTCCAGCTCCGAATATGCTCCCCGCACAAGCCATCTGACGCTCTATGGACTGGTGGAGCCGAGTCCCCCGATCACGGCCGGGGTAGCAGAAGTGCCAGTGCGGCGGCGATGAGCGGGATCCCGCACAGTGCCGTGAGGACCGCCTGCGTACCGTGCCGGTCGGCCAGCGCGCCGAGAACGGGAACGAAGAGCCCGCCCGCGCTCGCCGCGAGACCGAGGGTCACCCCGGCGGCGGTCGCGGGGCGGGTGGGCAGATAGTCCTGACCCAATTTCACGAACACCGCGAACGGCAGATTCACGGCGACCCCGGCGAGCACCGCGACCACCAGCCCGTACCGCGGGTCCGGCACCAGCCGTAACGCGAGCAGCGCGGGCACGGCGGCCGCGCAGCCGATCCGGATCGTGGCCGGCATCCCGATCCGGTCGGCGACCCGGCCACCGACCAGCGTCCCGAGGACACCGCCGATCAGGAACGCCGTCAGCGCCAGACCGCCGGTGAACCGGTCGGCGCCCAACCGCACGATCCAGTAGAGCGCGAGAAAGGTGTTGAGCCCGGTGAACACCACCGAACGAACCACCTCGACGGCGGTCAGCAGGAAGAACGGCAGCCAGCGGTCCCGGGCGGCCACCGCGGGCGCGGGCGCCGGCTCCGGGCCGCCACGGCGTTGCCGCCGCCAGAGGATGAAGGCCATCAGCACCGCCGGTGGCAGGAACAGCGCCGTCGCACCGACTCCGAACGACACCAGAACGGGTGTCGCGAGCGCCGGGGCCAGGAAGAACCCGATACTGCCGCCCGCGGCGAACAGGCTCATGGCGCTCGCGCTGTCACCGGCGGCGCGCCGCGCGTCGCGTCCCGCGGCGGGATGAAAGGCGGCCACGCCCAGACCCGAGATCAGCAGCAGGGCCCAGACCGCGGGATAGCCGGGAGCCAGACCCGCCAGACCCGCGCCCACGCCCGCCGCCGCCAGTCCGGCGGGGGCCATCCACAGCAGTTTCCAGCGGTCGGCGACGATGCCGAGCACCGGTTGCGGGAGCGCGCTGCCCAGGGTCGCCGCGAGGGCGAGTCCGGCCGCCGCCGTATAGCTGTAACCGCGTTCGAGAACGAAGAACGGCACCGCGGCGGGTACCAGTCCCTGATAGAAGTCGTCGACGATATGCGCGGCGACCCAGTACCGCATCCGTTTCCACGCCGGCTCCCGGCCGTGCGCGGGTTCGACCGCCACCGATGTGTCCACCCCGGATCCCTTCTCGTGCACCCTTGTCCGCGTTCACAGTAGGAATCCGGCCCGGGTGCCGGCTTCCGATAAAATGCCGAGTTGTGCCGGAAACCCGCCAAACCTTTCCCGCGCCCACCTCCGTGCAGGAACTGGGTGGCGGCGCGCATATCCGGCGGCATCGGCACACCGAACATCAGCTCGTCTACGCCAGCGCGGGCGCGGCGGAGGTCCGCACCGATACCGGCTGCTGGATAGCCCCGGCCGACCGCGCGATCTGGATTCCCGCCGGGTACTGGCACGAGCACCTTTTCTACGGACCGACCCGCTTCCACTGTGTGGCGTTCCCGCCCGGCCGGTCCCCCGGCTGGACCGTGCCCACCGTGGTCGCCGCGCCCGCGCTGCTACGCGAACTCGTGGTCCTCTGCTCGGCGCCGGCGGGACTACCCGGCGACGAAACCGACCGGCTGCGGCAGGTCCTGCTCGATCGGCTCGCCCGGAGCCCGCAACAGCGGCTCCGGCTGCCGGCCGCACGCGACGAGCGGCTGCGCCGGGCCTGTGCCCTGGTGGAGGCGGATCTCACCGTCGTCTGGACCCTGACCGCCCTCGGCCGCCGGATCGGCGCGAGCGAACGCACCCTCACCCGCCTGTTCCGCGCCGAATTCGCCATGACCTACCCACAGTGGCGCACCCAGCTGCGCCTGCACCATGCCGTCCGGCTGCTCGCCGAGGGCCTTCCGGTGACCACGGTGGCCGGGCGGTGCGGATGGGCCACGGCCAGCGCCTTCATCGATGTCTACCGGGCGGCGCTGGGCCATACCCCGGGCCGGGCGCGCCGGCCCGCGTGACATGCCTCAGCCGGGCGTGACCGGAGGGCGCCACATGGCCCACAGGTCCGGGCCGCCACCGGGAACGGTGATCGTGGCGGTGACCTCGAACCCGAAACGTTCGTAGTAGGGAACGTTGACCGGATTGCTCGATTCGAGATAGGCAGGTACCCCGTCCCGATCGCACCGGTCCAGCCGGGACCTCAGCAGGGCCTGCCCGTAGCCGGTGCCGCGCACCGACGGATCGGTGCCGAGCACGGCCAGATACCAGTGCGGCTCCTCCGGATGCACCCCGGACATGGTGTCCGACAGCCGCTTCCCCGCGAACAGCCGACCACCGAAGGCACGCACCATCTGCGGCAGCATCCGCAGTTCCGACCGCGGCGAGGGCCGCCACGCGCCGGGCGGGTCCCAGAGCGCGGCCCCGCCGATCCGACCGGACGGATCGACCGCGATATCCACTCCGCCGTGGTCCAGATGGTGATGCCGGGTCAGCGTGGCGAAGAACCGCGGCGAACCGGCCGCCCGGCGGCGGGGGTCCGGCACCACCCACGACATCACCGGATCCTCCTGGAACGCCGCGCCCAGGGTTCGCGCCAGCGCGTCGATATCGGCGCGCCGCGCCGGACGCACGTCGAAGGATTCCGCCACGTCTGTGTCCTCTCCCAGTACGAGGGTGCCCCCATCGGAAACCCGCCGGGGCCCTGTACGAGATCCTATGCGCGATCGGCCGTCCCGGCTCCCACCCGCACCGGCCGGACCCGCAGACGTGGCGTCACCCGTCTTCGCCCGGCGCCGCCGGGACCAGTTTGTGCGATTCGCCGCGCAGCGTGGCGCTCACCCACCAGGCCACCTCCACCAGGACGATCCCCACCGCGCCACAGACGAAAGCGGCGGTGGTGAGGGCGGCGTTCGACGGGTCGAGGGCGAAGAACTCGCGGGTGAACGGCACCGAGAACAGCACCACGTAGGCCGCCACCGACACCGCCAGCAGCACGATCTTCCACCAGTTGTAGGGTCGCGCGACGATCGCCAGCACCCAGACCGCGATCATGATCAGGGTGATGAGCGCGGTGGTGCCGGCCTGCATCTTCTGCTGTTCGCTGGCCTCGGGGCCGGCGTAGGCGATCAGATAGG
Organism: Nocardia sp. NPDC003345; assembly: GCF_053589395.1. Taxonomy (NCBI): domain Bacteria; kingdom Bacillati; phylum Actinomycetota; class Actinomycetes; order Mycobacteriales; family Nocardiaceae; genus Nocardia; species Nocardia sp. NPDC003345. The sequence continues at coordinate 17,519 of NZ_JBSFRU010000042.1, read as the reverse complement.
CCACGAAGGTCGCCGTCCCGATCACCACGCCCGACGGGATCGCCAGCCGCATGACCCGGCCCACGAAACCCGTGCGGGCGCGTTCGTTGTTCGGCGCCAGCGACAGGACGAAGGCCGGGATACCGATGGTGAACCAGGCCGCGATCGTCACATGGCGGGGCAGGAAGGGGTAGCCGATGGGTTCGTAACCGAAGATCTGCGAGCCCACCCCCGCGACTCCCACCAGGAACGCGAGCAGCACCGAGTACACGGTTTTGGTGAGGAACAGATTCGAGACCCGCTCGATGTTGCCGATCACCCGCCGGCCCTCGCCCACCACGTACGGCAGGGTCGCGAATTTGTTGTCCAGCAGCACGATCTGGGCGACCGCGCGAGTGGCGGGGCTGCCCGCGCCCATGGCCACACCGATATCGGCGTCCTTGAGCGCCAGCACGTCGTTCACACCGTCGCCGGTCATGGCCACGGTATGGCCGCGCGACTGCAGCGCGCCGACCATGGCGCGCTTCTGATCCGGCCGTACCCGTCCGAAGGTCGTCTTGTCCTCCAGTACCGCCGCCAGCTCCGCGCGGTCCTCCGGCAGGGTGCGTGCGTCCACCGCCCGGTCACCACCGGGCAGATCCAGCGACGAGGCGACCGCGCCGACCGAGACGGCGTTGTCGCCGGAGATCACCTTGATGGAGACGTCCTGGCTCGCGAAATAGTCCAGGGTGTCGCGGGCGTCGGGCCGCACCTTCTGCTCGAGCACGACCAGCGCCACCGGGGTGAGGGTGCCCGGTACGTCCGGGTCGTCGACCGGCCGGTCCCCGCGGGCGAGCAGCAGCACCCGCAGCCCGCTCGCGCCGAGTTCCTCGGCGGCGCGGGCGTCGGCGGATCCGGAGTCCAGCAGCACGTCCGGAGCGCCCAGCAGCCAGTCGCCGTGCGCGCCATAGGAGAACCCGCTCCACTTCTTGGCCGAGGAGAAGGGCGCCACCGCGGTGTAGGTCCAGCCCGGGACGTCGGGCAGAGCTTCGGCGATGGCCTGCACGCTCGCGTTCGGGCGGGGATCGTCGGCGGCCATCGCCGCCAGCGCCTGTTCGGCCCGGTCGCGTGCGCCGTCCGCGGTCTCCAGCATCCGTAGTTCGGCCAGCCGCATACCGTTCTCGGTGAGGGTTCCGGTCTTGTCCGCGCACACCACGTCGACCCGGGCGAGCCCCTCGATCGCGGGCAGTTCCTGGACCAGGCATTTGCGCTGCCCGAGCCGGACCACACCGACCGCGAAGGCGATCGAGGTCATCAGCACCAGGCCCTCCGGCACCATCGGCACCAGGGCGGCCACCATCCCGGTGACCGCGGGCCGCCACGATTCCCCGCTGGAGACCAGCTGGTTGTAGATGCTCAGCGCGCCCGCCGGGATCAGCAGATAGGTGATGACCTTGAGGATGGTATCGATACCGTTGCGCAGTTCCGAGTTCACCAGCGTGAATTTGCTGGCCTCCGCGGCCAGTTTCGCCGCGTAGGCGTCCTTGCCGACCTTCCTCGCCCGGTAGGCGCCCGAACCGGACACCACATAGCTGCCCGAGAGCACCTGCGCACCGGACACCTTGTGCACATCGTCGGCCTCACCGGTCAGCAGCGATTCGTCCACCTCGAGCAGTTCGGCCTCGGCGACCTCACCGTCGACGACGATCTGATCGCCCGGCCCGAGTTCGATCAGGTCGTCGAGCACGACCTCGCTGGGCGCGATCTGCTCCGCGCGTCCGTCGCGGCGGACCGTGGGACGGGCCTGCCCGACGATGGCCAGCCGGTCGAGGGTGCGCTTGGCCCGGACCTCCTGGATGATGCCGACCGCGCTGTTGGCCACGATCAGCAACCCGAACATTCCGTCGATCACCGAACCGGTGGCCATGACCAGGATGAACAGCACACCGAGGATCGCGTTGATCCGCGTGAACACATTCGCGCGGACGATATCGCGCACCGAGCGGCTCGCCCGGTCCGGCACATCGTTGGTCAGACCGTCCCGGCGTCGCTGCTCGACCTCGGCGGCGGTGAGGCCGGCCGATCGGGCCGCCTGCACAGTTGTCGACATGGCTGTCAGCGTAGCCAGCCGCGACCGCGCGGACCTACCAGGCGACGTTGATCGGACCCGGTGTCCAGACCCCGCTGTGCTCTTCCTCGGTCACCCGGGGCCGGGCGGGAACCGTGTCGGTATCCATCGGCAGAAACTGCTGCAGCTGGCCCCAATCCCGGTCCCAGTCGTCGTCCAGGTAGGTCGGCAGTGTCCGGGCGTGCAGCAGCAGACCCGTCCAGCCGAGCGGGCCGCCACCGTCGTGGTTCTGCCACAGATTGGTGTCGTGGGCGCCGACGCGGTCCGGCAGGATCCGGTATTTCGGCGTCTCCGCGATGCCGATGCGGTGATCGAACGGACGCTGGCAGGGGAACTGCAGGCCGACCGCCCAGTCCAGCAGGACCGGGTCGGCGGACCCCACGACGGTGTTCAGGTCCTGGGTCCGCGGGATACGGGGCGGGGTGAAGGCCAGCCACTGCCGCGGATCGCGATCCCGGTCGGCGGCGACGATGCGCACCGTATCGGCGTCGGCGTACGGGACGAGCGGCACCCGCAGATTCCGCCACGACGGTGCCGGGCCGATATCGATCGGATTGACCCGGCGCAGCGCGACCGGTTCGGTGTCCGACCCGCCGGCGGCGGTGGTGGAGCCGAATTCGAGTTCCAGCGACTGCCCGTGGGTGACCACACCGTCGGCGTCGCGCGACCAGATCCGTCCGGCGGCGCTCAGCGCGAGGATCTCCGCGCGGTCGGCCACCGGCGGCAACCGGAACCACCCGCTGGTGAGTTCGGCGGGGCCGTCGGCGTGATAGCTGCCCTGGACCGGGGTGGCGGGGTCGAGACCGAACGGCAGTGCGGGACCGGCGGTTTCGGTGGCGACACCGTCACCGGAGGCCTCCGAGCCCACCGAATCGGCGATAGCGGCGTCGGCGCCCTCCTCCGCGTCGGCGCTCAGATCGGCCGCTACGCCGGTGGGAGTGAACCCGGTGCCGGTGCCGGCCAGGGTGGTGCCGGCGTCGCCGGATATCGGGGTGAGCGCACCGCGATTCGGATCGGTTTCCACCAGCACATGCGGGGCCAGCCCGCAGGTGTCACCGGTGAGCGCGCCGAGATTGGAGCTCGCCAGCGAGAACGCCGGGTACTGGGTCACCGCGCCCTTCGCGAACGACGCGACCTCGAACAACACCATGAACGCGGCGGCCACCGCCAGCGGCGGGACCTTGGCGAATCGCCAGCCCCAGCGCGAGATCCGGTGGTGGCCCCGGTCCGGCGCCCGCACATGCCACCAGGCGGCCAGCGCCAGCAACAGGACCGCGCCCAGCAGGAAGATCTTGTTGACGGCGACCCCCGCCACCGACGGTTGCTTGTCCCACCACGGCACGCTGTAGGAGGAGACGTACCACCAGCCGTTGGGCCCGGAGAACACCAGCGCCAGCAGGAAGGCCACAGCGGCCGCGAACAACGCCCGGTTACGCGGGCCGCGCATCACCCGGGGCCCGACGGCGACCGCGGTGAGCACCGCCACCGCACCCGCCAGGCCGGCGAAGACGCCGAGGTGATGGGTCCATTTGGTGGGCGTGGTCATCATCAGCGCCATGGCGCCGACGGTGACCCCGAGAATCCGGCGGGAGGGCCCCAGCGCGGCGGTCGGGATCCTGCCGCCCTTGTGCAGCAGGGTGAGCAGGCAGACCACCAGACCCGCGACCATCACGAAGATGCCGAAGCGGCGGGCCACCGAACCGTCCACGGTGCCCATGAACAGGTACTGGTAGCGCAGGTATTCGTCGTACCAGAGCACATGCGGCCCGGCCAGTTCGTGGACCCGGCGCATCTCCTGCATGGCACTGAAAGGCTGATCGGCGAACGCCACCACCAGCACCAGCACCCCGGCGGCGGCCAGCGGCAGCAGCTGCGCGAGCCAGCCCATCCGCGGCGCCCGCGCGGCTACGGTTTTGAACAGCGGGCGCAGCCCGGCGAGCAGGGCGGCGACGCAGATGACGCCGTGCGGCCCGGCGGTACAGCTGAACGCGGCGATCAGAATCGCCACCGCGAACGGCAGCAGCCGCCTGGTCGCGATACCACGTTCGACCGAACACCAGGTCAGCAGCACACCCAGCGCGACGATGGGTTCCGGGCGCAGCCCGTTGTTGTAGGGCAGCCAGACCGCGAGGAAGACCAGGGCCCCGGTCCAGGGTACGAACCGGTTGCGATGCAACGCGGCGCCGAATCGCGGTACCACTTCGCGGCTGATCACCAGCCAGGCCAGGATGCCCGCGAGCAGCGAGGGCAGCCGCACCCAGGGACTGGCCGTGCTCAGCTGGGCCATCTGGCCGATGAGGTCGTAATACGGGGTGCCGACCGGATTCTCCGGAACGCCGAAATACCGGAAGTAGTTCGCCATGTATCCGGCGTTGAGCGAAGTGCGGCCCATGCCGAACTGGTAGCCGTCATCGGAGGTGGTGGCACCGATGAAATGCCACAGCACCAGAGTGCCCAGCACCACACCGTCGATCGGGCGGAAGGTCCACCAGCGGGCCGGCAGGAACCGGCGGGCCCGCCGGCCGTCGGAGGAGTCCAGGCGATGCAGCGCGACCAGCGCGACCAGGGTCGCCAGTACCGCCCCCCAGATCGCCACCCGTTTGATCGGCGTGGGCGAGGAGCTGAAGCGGCTGTCCACTTCGGCGGTCACGCTGGTTCCGGCGGGGTCGTCCAGATCGCTGAACACCCCGACCAGTTGCGGCCGGAAATCACCGCCCAGGACCACCGGCTCCCGGCCGGTGAGAGTGGCCACCGATTCGGTCATCCCGGCACCCACGACGAGTTCACAGTCGGGCGGGAGTTCGGCGACCGGAACGCTGAACAGCGACTGGTTGCGCAGAACGACATCGAGGCGCGAGCCGGACTCCGGGGTCGCGGGCCGGACGCGGGCCGCGAAACCGTAGCGGTCGAGGTCCGGGGCACCGGCGGGAGCGGTCGCGGTCAGCAACCCACCGCCCCCGGCGTCGAGTTGCCGGATCGCCGCGCACGGCACCGTGGCGTCGAAACTCAGCGGCGCGTAGGCGACCAGCGGCGCTTCGACGGATTCGGCGGAACCCGACTGCGGCCAGGTGAGGGTGGCGGCCTCCACTCGTACCGGCAGGAACGGCACCGCCACCGCCAGTAGCGCGCCGATCAAGGCCGACACCAGGGCCACCGGCCGGGCCCAGCCGACCCGCGATCGGGGTCGCGGACCTTCGGAAATCTTTGCCGGCTCGGGCGCCGCCACCACAATCGTGTCAGCCACGGGGCGCAATCCTAGCCGGACCCCGTCGCGGGCCCGCGAGTGCTGTCGCGGTCACCGCCGGCCCCCTCGAACGAGACCGGCCGGTCTGCGCTGGGCAGACCGGCCGGACTCCGGAAGCACGGATCAGGCGGCGCAGGCCGGCGACTGAACCTGGGCCTGGGCGAGCATATTGCAGGCCCAGGTCTTCTCGACCTTCCACACCCCGTCCTCGGCCACGAACGGCACATCGACGACATTCTGGGTATCGCCGAGCTTGAAGTTGGCCTTCGCGTTCAGGGTGTCGGCGAAATCGTTCACCTCGGTGACCTCGATGGTCGCGCCGGAATCGGCGTAGAACTGCGCCAGTTTGCCCGGCAGTTCGGGATCGGCCTCGGCGCCCTGCACCATCGTCAGCTTCTCCTCGTTCGGAACGGCCGGATCGAGCGCGCGCTGGAGCTGGGTGTTCAGATCGGCGGCGGTGGGCACCGGAGGCAGATCGTCGGCCGCCTCGGTGGTGGCCGCCGCCGCGGAGGTGGTCGCGCTCTTGCTGCCCGAGTCGGAATCATCGCTACCACACGCCGTCAGGGTCAGCGCGGCCACGGCGGCCAGGCCGGCGATCGCGATACGTCCGGTCTTGCGAAGCTTCAACTGCTCGTCCTTTGCGTTCGAGGGTTCGGTGTCGTGCGCGGAACCAACCTACCCGGCGGTCCGTCACGACAGGCTGCCGAGCGGGTCCGCCGGGCGCAACTCCGTATTGTCGGCAGCGAAAGTACGCGCGATACCGGGCCCTGTCGAGCGGGTCTCGAAGCGCACGGTCACCCGGCCGTGCCCCGCGCCCTGCACCCAGCCGTATCCGAATTCCGGGTGCCACACATCGATTCCGGACCGCCACGAGGGCCTTTCACCTGCGCCGATACCCGAATCGGGCACCGCCGCGGCGGTTTCGCCGCGCCCGGCCGTCAAGCCCGCCGGCGGCGGCCCGGCGGGGAATCCCGGTCTTACCGAATCCTCAGAACTCTCTTCACCGCCCGCCAGAGAACCCGGTGTCCCGGCCGACCCTACCTCTGCGCGCCGGCCCGCCGCCGCGGGTTCGGCGCCGGCGGTGCCGATCGCCGACTGCCGGGACTCCACCGGCGCGGCGGCAGCGCCCGCGCCGGTTGTCTCGGCGGCGGGTCCCTGTCCACCGTAATCCCCGGCGGCACCGCTGGTTTCGGGCCCGGCGCCCGACGCCGCCGGCTCGAGGCCATCCGAGTCCTGCGGCGCCCCGAGCAGATCCAGGTCGGGGAACAGGGATTCCTGCCGGATCGCCGAGAGCCCCGCGTATCCGACCCCCACCAGCCGCACCGGACCCAGTTCGCGTGGGTCCAGCGCGGCACGCTGGGCCGCCGCGGTGAGCGTGGCCAGATCCTCGGTGGCGTAGCCGAGCGTGGTGGAGCGGGTGGTGATGCTCATATCGGCCCGGCGCAGCTTCAGCACCACGGTGCGCGCGGCCCGGCCGTCGCGCAGGAGCCGCCGGTGCGCGGCGGCGGCCATCTCGGTGATGGCCGGGCGCAACCCCTCCAGCGTGACGATATCGCGCTCGTAGGTGGTCTCGGCGCTGATCTGCTTGGCCTCGGCGCGCTCGGCGACCGGGCGGTCGTCGATCCCCCGGGCCAGCCGATGCAGGGCCGCGCCGACGCTGCCGCCGAGGATCGACACCGCCTCCGCCTCGGGCAGGGCGGCGAACGCACCCACCGTTTCGATGCCGAGGGTGCGCAACCTGCTCTCGGCCACCGGTCCGATACCCCACAGCTTGCGGACCGGGAGGGCGGCCAGCAGCGCCTGCTGCTCCGCGGGCGCGATCACCCGCACACCGTCGGGTTTGGCCATTCCCGAGGCGATCTTCGCCAATTGTTTCCCCGATCCGGCGCCGACCGAGGCGATCAGACCGGTGCGGTCGCGGACCTCCGCGCGCAGGCGCGCGCAATAGGACAGCACCGCGTCCGCGCCGGCACCCGCCAGTTCCTCCGGTTCGGCGAACGCCTCGTCGAGCGAGAGGGTCTCGAGTACCGGGATACGGGCCCGCAACGTATCGAACACCCGGCCGCTGAGCACGCCGTACAGCGCACCGCGCGGCGGCACCACCACCGCCGCCGCCCCGACCAGCCGCCGCGCTTGCTGCATCGGCATCGCCGAGCGCGCGCCGTAGACCCGGGCCTCGTAACTGGCCCCGGCAACCACCCCCCGGCCCCCGGTACCACCGACGAGCACCGGGCGGCCGCGCAGGGTCGGCCGGGTGAGCTGTTCACACGAGGCGAAGAAGGCATCCATATCGATATGCAGCACCCACCGCCCTGGGCCCCGCGCGAGGACCGGCGGCGCGGCGCCGGGATACCCGGCGCTCACGACGCCGACGTCCCCGGCTCGCACCGGCGGCCCGCCGCCCGGTCCGAGACGCGGGTGCCGGTGTCCATGACGGCAGAATCTACGCCGCGGCACCGACAGCCCCGCGCGGTCTGCCGGCGGTGCCGCCGACCGGGTGTTTCGCGGGGACGCGAGATGCCGCGATCCGACGGCGCCGGGGCCCGGTATGTGATGATCGGACGATGAAGATCCGCAAGGCCGTGATCCCCGCCGCCGGTATCGGTTCCCGACTGCTGCCGCTGACCAAGGCGATCCCCAAGGAGATGCTGCCGGTCGGCGACAAGCCGGTGATCGAGCACACGGTGCGTGAGCTGGTGGCCTCCGGGATCACCGATATCACCATCGTGGTCAGCGGTGGTAAATCGCTGATCCAGGACCATTTCCGGCCCAACCCGGCACTGGTGGCCCAGTTGCGCGCGGACGGTAAGAGCGCGTACGCGGATGCCGTCGAAGAGGTGGGCGAATTGTCCCGGCTGGGACATATCACCTACCTGGACCAGCACGGGCCCTACGGCAACGGGACCCCGGTACTGAACGCGGCGCGCACCGCCGCCGACGAGCCGATGCTGGTGCTGTGGCCCGACGACGTCTTCGTCGCCGAGGTACCGCGCGCCCAGCAGCTGATCCAGGCCTACGAGTCCACCGGCTGCCCGGTACTGGCCCTGATGCCGATGAATCCGAACGAATCGCAGCGCTACGGCGTCCCCGTGGTGCGCGAGGATCTCGACGATGGCCTGCTGCGGATCTCCGGGCTGGTGGAGAAGCCCAAACCGGCCGACGCGCCCTCGGCCTACGCCGCCATCGGCGGGTACGTGGTGACGCCCGGCATCATCGACGAGCTGCGCACCCAGACCGAGAAGTGGTACACCCACCGCACGGGTGAGGTGTATCTGACCGATTCCATCAATGCCTACGCCGCCAACCACGCGGTCTACGGGCAGGTCATCCAGGGCCGCTGGTACGACACCGGCAACCCGGGCGACTACCTCATCGCGCAGTTCGCCTCGGCACTGGCCCACCCCGACTATGGGCCACTGCTGCGCCGCCAGGTGGACTGACGGCCGCGCGGGTCCGGCTCAGAACCGCCGGATGCTGAAGATGTGGAACTGGTCGATCGGCGTGAGCCCGACCGGCACCCCGGCGCCGTAGGCGTTGAGCACCTGCCCGACTCCGGCGTAGATACCCACATGCGAGGCGTCGGCGTTGATGATCACGACGTCACCGGGCGAGAGCGCGTAGCGCGGTACCGATGCGCCCACCTTCGCCTGCTCCCAGGTGGTGCGGGGCAGGATGACCCCGACCTGCCGGAAAGCCCACTGAACAAGGCCGGAGCAGTCCCATGTATCGGGACCGGTCGCACCCCATTCGTACATTTTCCCGGTCTGTGATGTGGCCGCGGCCAGCGCGCCCAGACCGTTACTGGTCGGCATCGGCAGCCCTGCCGACCCGCTGGCGCTGAGCGATCCGGAGCCCGAGGACGATCCGGTGGCCGAACTACCGGGCTGAGCCCAGCCCGGTGCCGCCGCCAACGCGGAGACGGCCGATGCGAGAACCAAGCCGGCGATACCCCGGCGCAGTGCGATTCCGATCACGTGCCCACCCTTCTTGCCGGTCGATACGCGGGTGTCATACGACACCCGGTTAACTCGCGGCATCCGCCGATGGGCGGCAAGCCGCGGACCACTGGCATAGCGCCGGCGGAGAAGCTCCGACGCGACTTCACTCAGGTAGCGACGAACGAAATTATCACCGTCCCGTCACGGCCGTTTCCGGTCGCAGCGGTATCGTGATGAATTCTGCCGGGCCGGGAAGGCAGCCGACAAGGCTCTGGCAAACTCTCAGCGTGTGATCTAAATCACAAAGATGTTTACTGTGTCTGAGTTGCGATGTCGTTCAAAGTCTTCAACACCGCGTCCTTGGTGGCGGGTGGCGACTCCACGAAGACCCCCACTTGCCAGGCCGGCTCCCCACCGGGCTGCGCGGCGACATAGCGGCTGAAGTCGACCGTGTACTTGCCCTCGTCGTTCGACGCGGTCTCCACGTACGCGGTGCGATCGTCGAACCGCCGGGCCTGATCCGGATGGTCGAACCACTCGGAGTCGAACTTGTCCCGGGTCGCCGGATCACAGGTCGAAGGGCATTTGCGCAGGATCAGGTTGACCCGCTGTCCCGCATCGGAATTGCTCTCGTCGACGCACCCCCAGGCCTGGGCGTCCGGAATCCGATCGACGGATCCTTTCATACATCCCCACGACCCCGGGGCACGAAACGCGAACGGCCAGCCCTGGAATGCCATCGTGTAGGTGTCCTCACCGGCCTGCCAGGTCGGCCCGAGCACCGCGACCGGTGCCAGACCTTCCCGCAGTGCCGGTTCCGGGCCCGCGGGCGCCGTGCCGGTGGTCGTGGTGGCGGGCGCCGAGGTCGTGGCACGGCCCGATTCCGTGGTGCGCGAGGAGGTTCCGGTGGCCGCGGCACTCGCGTCGTCCCCGGACCCCTGCGACCGAAGCACCACCAGGCCCACCACGCCGACCAGAACCAGCGCCACCACGGCCGCCAGCACCGCGATCAGCGGGCCGTTGTTGTTCTTCCGCGGCGGACCGCCGGGCCCGCCGTATTCCAGCGGCGGCGCCTCCCAGGCCCCACGCTGCGGGCCCGGCGGAACCTGCCCCGCCGGCTGCTGCCCCCACGGCATGCCCGGATCGGGCTGCGCGCCCCCCTGCTGTCCCTGATACC
>NZ_JBSFRU010000042.1:0-6975 GCF_053589395.1 Nocardia sp. NPDC003345 | reverse complement strand
CCCGACGGTGTGTTCTTCTGCTGCCCCTCAGGGGAATGCCGCCACCACTCGTCGGGATTGTCCGAAGCCATAGGATCTCACCCTAGTGCGCGGACGCGCGGCGGTCATGGCCGCAGCCTCGGGGGCAGCACCCCGGCACAGTCCCCGCCCGTTGCCGAGAACACGGCACCCGCCGGCCGGGAGGCCCGGCCGGCGGCGACCGTCAGCCCGCTTTCTCGATCCGGGCCCGCACCCCGCCGGTCAGTTCGGCGGCCTCCGGCCCGGCGGCGCCGAATTCCAGCTCGACGGCCAGGATCTCACCGGCGATCAGGTCCCGGTGCGTACGCGCCCACTCGTGCCGGTCGGCCGGAACCTCGAGGGTCGCGGTGACCCGGTCGGACACCTCGAGCCCGAGCGATTTCCGGGTCTCCTGCAGATCCCGGATGATGTCGCGGGCCCAGCCCTCGGCCTCCAGTTCCTCCGTGACCACCGAGTTCAGCACCACCAGACCGGCGTTACCGGGCAGTGCCGCGGTCGATTCGGGTTCGGCCGCCACCAGGCGCTGGGTGTACTCCTCCGGCAGCAGATCCACCCCGGCCGCGCTGACCACGCCGTCGGCGCTCTCCGCCCAGTCTCCGGCCTTCACGGCCTTGATCACCCGCTGTACGTCCTTACCCAGCCGGGGACCGGCCGCGCGGGCGTTGACCGCCAGATCGAACCGCCCGTGGGCGGCGACATCGGTGGTCAGATCGACCTTCTTGACGTTCACCTCGTCGGCGATGATGTCGGCGTAGGGACGCAGGCGCTCGGCATCGGACGCCGCGATGGTGACCTCGGACAGTGGCAGCCGCACCCGCAGCTTCTGCGCCTTGCGCAGGCCCAGCACAGTCGAGCACACCGCCCGCGCCTCGTCCATGGCCGCCACCAGCTCGGGATCACGCGGCAGCAGGCCGGCGTCCGGCCAGTCCGTCAGATGCACCGACCGTCCACCGGTGAGCCCGCGCCAGATCACCTCGGTGACCATCGGCAGCAGCGGCGCGGCCAGCCGCGTCACCACCTCGAGGACGGTATGCAGGGTATCGACGGCATCGCGGTCCTCGGCCCAGAACCGCGAACGCGACCGGCGCACATACCAGTTGGTGAGCGCGTCGGCGAAGGTCCGCAGCTCTTCACAGGCGCCCGCGATATCGAAGGACTCCAGCGCCGCGGTCATGGTGTCGTCGCTCTGTGCCAGTTTCGCCAGGATGTAGCGATCCAGCACATGCGGCGAATCGGTACGCCACACACCGGGTTCCACGGCGTAGAGCTGCAGGAAAGTCCACGCGTTCCACAGCGGCCGCAACGCATGACTCACGCCCTCACGGATACCGCGCTCGGTGACGATGAGATTGCCACCGCGCAGGATGGGCGAGCTCATCAGGAACCAGCGCATGGCGTCGGAGCCGTCGCGGTCGAACACCTCGTTGACATCCGGGTAGTTGCGCTTGGACTTGCTCATCTTGAGCCCGTCGTCGCCGAGCACGATCCCGTGCGCGACCACATTCCCGAACGCCGGGCTGTCGAACAGCGCGGTGGACAGTACGTGCAGGTTGTAGAACCATCCGCGGGTCTGCCCGTTGTATTCGACGATGAAATCGCCCGGGAAGTGCGAGTCGAACCACTCCCGGTTCTCGAACGGGAAATGGACCTGCGCGTACGGCATCGATCCCGACTCGAACCAGCAGTCCAGTACCTCCGGCACCCGGCGCATGGTGGACCGCCCGGTCGGATCGTCCGGATTCGGCCGGGTCAGCTCGTCGATCGCGGGCCGGTGCAGATCGGTGGGCCGCACGCCGAAATCGCGTTCGAGTTCGTCGAGCGAACCGTAGACGTCGATACGCGGATACGCCGGATCGTCGGACATCCACACCGGGATCGGGCTTCCCCAGTAGCGGTTGCGGCTGATGTTCCAATCCCGGGCGTTCTCGAGCCATTTGCCGAACTGGCCGTCCCGGATGTGCTCGGGCACCCAGGTGATCTGCTTGTTCAGTTCCACCATCCGCTCACGGAACTGCGTCACCGCCACGAACCACGACGGCACGGCCATATAGATCAGCGGCTGCCCGGAACGCCAGCTGTGCGGGTAGGAGTGATCGATCGTCTCCTGCCGCAGCAGCTTCCCCGCGGCCTTGAGGTCCTTGATGATCACCGGGTTGGCGTCGAACACCATCAGGCCCTCGTACGGCGGAACCATCGAGGTGAACTTGCCGCCCGGATCGAGCGGCTGCACCAGTTCGATCCCGTTGGCGCTGCAGACGTCCATATCCTCCTCGCCGAAGGCGGGGGCCATATGCACGATGCCGGTACCGGAATCGGTGGTCACGTAGTCGGCCGAGAGCACCCGGTGCGCGTTCGGATGCCCGGCGAAGAAATCGAACGGCGGCGCGTAGCCCAGCCCGACCAGCGCGGCGCCGTCGAACTCCCCGAGCACCTCGGCCGCCTCACCGAGCTCCCGCGCGTAATGCGCCAGCCGCTCGGCCGCGAGCACATACCGTTTGCCGTCCGCGCCGCGGACGTGCACGTAGCGCACATCCGGATGCACCGCGACCGCGAGGTTGGAGGGCAGCGTCCAGGGTGTGGTGGTCCAGATGAGCGCGTTGGCTCCGTCCAGTACCCGCAGCGGATGATCCGGCGGCACCGCCAGCACCATATCGACGGTGACCGCCGGATCCTGGCGCATCCGGTAGGCGTCGTCGAGCCGGGCCTCCTGGTTGGACAGCGGGGTCTGCTCGTACCAGCTGTACGGGAGCACCCGGAAGCCCTGATAGATCAGGCCCTTGTCGTACAACGACTTGAAGGCCCACATCACCGACTCCATGAAGTCGAGATCCAGTGTCTTGTAGTCGTTGTCGAAGTCGACCCAGCGGGCCTGGCGGGTCACATATTCGCGCCATTCATCGGTATAGCGGAGAACCGAGGCCTTGCACGCGGCATTGAATTCCGCGAGGCCCATCGAGTCGATCTGTGATTTGTCCGTGATACCGAGCTGCTTTTCCGCTTCGATTTCCGCCGGCAGCCCGTGAGTATCCCAGCCGAAACGCCGCTCGACCCGTTTACCGCGCATGGTGTGGAAACGCGGGACGACATCTTTGACATAGCCGGTGAGCAAATGACCGTAGTGCGGCAGACCGTTGGCAAACGGGGGCCCGTCGTAGAAGACGAACTCCTCGGCGTCGGCGCGGTTGTCGATACTGGCCCGGAACGTCCCGTCGGCGGCCCAGGCGTCCAGTACGGCCCGTTCCAGCTCGGGAAAGGACATACCGGACCCGCCGCCGAGATCGACGCGGGGATATGCGCTGCTGCTGGGATTCTCGTCCGCCATCGCGGGGTCACGTCTCCTCGTGCCTGGCGCGCCGGAGCGCGAATTCGATAGGCACGGGGACGATCGACGGTGCAACCGGTGCGCCGTAACCGCGGTACCACCCCGCTTGTCCGCAGGTCCTGTGGACCGGTGGACCTCTCGTCCGAGCTGTGACGGGCTCACCCGTTCGGTTCTACTGAGCGTGCGTGGTGAGGCGCTGCGCCGTTCTTCCGAAAGCTCCCCGGTGATGGCCGGATCATCGCCGAATTACATGTTTGATTCTAACCAGGACGGTCAACCACTTATACAACCGGCCCGCGGGCGCCGCACGACCCGCAGACCCCGGAAGGACGTCTTGGCTCTCGCTCGTATCTCGTCTCAGCGTTTCGCGTGCTGATCGCGGTCAGGCAATTCCTCGTCGGGTGCGCGCATCGACAGCGCGCTCACCAGCAACACCACGGCACCGACCACGCACACCGCGATACAGCCCCACGCCCAGACGACCGATCCCGTGGTCAGGGACACGATCAGCAGGACCAGGCCGATGGCGGCGAGCACCAGTGTCAAGACAAGCATGTTGACCCCCAGTACAGCAGGCCGGGCGCCCGTACGCTCCCAGCGGTAGCGGGCTGCTTCTACTCGCCCTTGCCGAACGAGGCCGGGGCGAGCTGGTTGGCGCCGGTATCGAAGGAGTCATCCTCCACCGGTACCGCCGAACCGCGGTTCTCCAGCTCCTCGAGCTGCGACTCCAGATACGATTTCAGCCGCACCCGGTACTCGCGTTCGAAGGTTTTGAGGGTCTGTATCCGGCTCTCGAGCACATTGCGCTGCTGGGTGATGGTCCCCATGATCTCGGTGTGCTTGCGCTCCGCGTCCGCCTGCAGGGCGTCGGCCTTCTCCTTGGCCTGGCGCAGCTGGCTGTCCGAGCGGGTCTGGGCGTCGGAGAGCATCGAATCGGACTTGTGGCGGGCGTCGGCGATCATCTCGTCCGAGCGGGCGCGCGCGTCGTTGACCATCCGCTCGGAATTGACCCGGGCGTTCGCCAGCAAATTCTCGGCTTCGCTCTTGGCGTCGCTGGTGAGCCGGTCCGCCATCTCCTGCGCCAGGCTCAGAACCTTCGCGGCCTGCATATTCGCGTCGGCCGCGGCGTCGGCGGCCGAGGGCCCCACGGGCACCACGGGGATGGGCGCCGACGGCGGCGCCTGGACCGGGGGCTTGATGGGTTCCGGCGGTGGGGCCGGCTGCACCGGTTTGCCCAGTCCGGCACCGGCCGGGCCCCGGTTGGTCTTGGCATCCGCGAGCTCCGCGTCCAGCTCGGCAACCCGCTGGCGAAGATCCGCGTTCTCCTCGATCAGCCGGGAGAGTTCCTGCTCCACCAGATCCAGGAACGCGTCGACTTCGTCCTCGTTGTAGCCGCGTTTTCCGATCGGCGGTTTGCTGAACGCGACGTTGTGCACATCGGCTGGAGTCAGCGGCATGGAAGGATCCCTTCGCGCGTTGGCAGATCTAGCGGCTCTGGCAAGTCGTCACGGCCCATTCTGTCACACCGGAGCTACCGGCTGTCCGAGCCTGCTGACGACAGACATCAGGATGAAGACCAGGAACAGCAGAACCATAATCGACAAATCCAGTCGAATTCCGCCCAGGGAGACCGGTGGTATCAGCCGCCGCAGCAGCTTCACGGGCGGGTCGGTGATGGTGAAGATCACCTCGAGTATCACGACGACCACACCGGTCGGACGCCAGTCGCGAGCGAAGCTCCGGATGAACTCGACGATCACCCGGCTGATGAGCAACAGCCAGAAGATGAACAGTACGAAGTACAGCACCGCGAACAAGGCCACGCTGTCACTCTGCCGCAAAATCGGCGCGGTGCAAAATGCCCGCGCCGATCCCGAGGGTGCCGCACCCTGCCCGCTCGGGCAGGGTGACCGCTATTTCTGGTTGTAGAACCCGGTTTCCGCGATCCGGCGGCGTTCCTCCGCCGATACGTCCACATCGGCCGGGGAGAGCAGGAACACCTTGGTGGCGACCTTGTCGAACGAACCACGCAGCGCGAAGGCCAGGCCCGCGGCGAAATCGACCAGCCGTTTGGCGTCGGCGTTGCTCAGATCCACCAGATCCATGATCACCGGGTTGCCCTCGCGGAACCGCTCTCCGATGATGGCGGCCTCGCTGTAGTCACGCGGGCGCAGCGTGGTGATCTTGGACAAGGGACCTCCGTCCTCGAAGATCGCGGGACGGCGGGCGGTGACCGGTTCGGGACGGACCCGCTCGGCCAACCGGCGCTCCTCGGCATCGGGATCGACTGCCAGCGCCCCCCGGGTCGCGCCGCGCAGGCCGGCACCGCCGGGCGGACGATACCGCCCGGACGCGGCCGCGTCGATCCGGGTGGGACGGCGCGGCCCCTCGTAATCGTCGTCGTAGGCGTCGCCCGGGTAGTCGTCCCGGCGCGGCGCGGGATAGCCGGGCTGATAGGACGACTTGTACGGGGCGTCGCGATAATCCGGGGCGTCGTAGCGGTCCCCGGCGTACCGGTCGTAATCCGGACGATCGTCGTACTCGCGGGGCGGCCGGTCGGCGTAGTCGCGCGGACGGCGCCCGCCGCGATCCTCCACCCCGCGGGGTGTGCGATCGTCGACGTAGTCGTCTTCGTAATCCTCGAGCGGAACCATGCCGAAGTACGCCTTGAACTTGTGCAGCGTGCTCATGCGTGCGCCTCGCTGTCGCTCGGCTCCGTCATGATCACGATTGTGGCTGCGTCGATTGTTCGCTCGCTGCGCTCGCTCATTCTGGTCGACCTTCCTTCGGCCCCGGTGGCGGCCGGGTGTTGAAGTCTTGCTCAGCCCTCGTCGTGTCCCAGCATATGTGTCGAATGTGACTGATGAGGTTTGTTTGCTACGCCGAGGTTATCGGTCGGGCGCCCATGAGAGCGGTTCCGACACGCACACAGGTGGAACCATGGGCAATAGCTCTTTCAAGATCATTCGACATACCCGCGGACAGCTCCGTGGCCTCGGGGTGATCGGCGCGCAACGCGGTATGCAGCTCGGCGAGCCGGGCGAATTCGGCATCGGGATCCGCCGACAGCGGCGGGATGGCCATAATCCCTGCTAAACGCAGTTCCGCGGTATCCGCTATCCGTTCCGCGAGCGCGGGCACCGCCGCGGGCACGGCACCGCCGCGACTCGGATCGGCGTCCAGGCTCACCTGGATCAGGACTCGCAGCGGCGCCTGCCGCTCCCCCTCGTCCAGCGCGGCCGCGGTGGCCGCCCCGAGAGCGGTCGCCAGTCGTTCGCTGTCCACCGATTGCACGGTATGCGCCCAGCGCGCCACCTGCCGTGCCTTGTTCCGCTGCAACCGCCCGATCAGATGCCAGCGCAACGGTTTCAGCGCTCGCAGTTCGGCCGCCTTCTCGCCGGCCTCCTGCGGACGATTCTCCCCGAAGTCGTGGCGGCCCAGACGGTGCAGTTCGGCGACATCGGAGGCGGGAAAGTATTTGGTCACCGGCAACAACCGAACCTCGGCCGGATCACGGCCCGCGGCCGCGCACGCTGCATCGATGCGCGTCAGCAGTGCGGTGAGGCTGCGCGCCAGTTCCGCGGTCCGGGCGGGGTTCCCGGGGACGGGTCCGGCGGTGTCCGGGACGAGCGGTG
>NZ_JBSFRU010000041.1:0-29791 GCF_053589395.1 Nocardia sp. NPDC003345 | reverse complement strand
CACACGTTTCCCGCTCGGCACCGCCGACGACACCTTCCTCGACACCGCCGCGCACCGCTACACCCACGTCGTCGATATCGCGGCGCCCACCGATGAGGTCTGGGACACCCTCACCGCCGACGATGCCCTCGTCTCGTGGTCGCCGGTGATCACCGCCGCCCGCTGGACCTCGGCCCGGCCCTTCGGGATCGGTACCACCCGCGAGGTCACCCTCGGTGGCCTCCTGCGGCTCGACGAGCGGTTCTACCGCTGGGACGAGGGCACGCGGATGACCTTCACCGTCGACGCCGCCTCGGTACCGGGCCTGCGCCGCTTCGCCGAGGACCTCACCCTGCTCCCCCTCGCCATCGGCACCCGGCTGGTCTGGACCTTCGCGCTCGAAGGCAACCCGGTACTGCGGCCGGTGCTCGCCGCCGCGAGCCCGGTCAACCGGTTCGTCACCCAGTCCATCGCCCGGGGCACCACCCGCGGGGTCCGCGCCGCGTCCGCCGGAGCCCGGCGATGAGCGCCGCGCGGCACCACGGCATCGTCGTCCTCGGTGCCGGGTTCGGCGGTATCGGCCTGGCGATAGCCCTGCGCCGCGCCGGATTCGACGATCTCGTGGTGCTCGAACGAGCCGCGGACCTCGGCGGTACCTGGCAGGCCAACACCTATCCCGGCGCCGCCTGCGATGTACCGTCGCATCTGTACAGCTACTCCTTCGCGCCGAACCCGGACTGGTCGCGGACCTACGGCAAACAGCGCGAAATCCTCGAATACCTCCGCGGCGTCGCGGTCGAACACGATGTCGTCCGCGATATCCGGCTCAACACCGAACTACTGGAAGCACGCTGGGACGAGGACACCGCGCGCTGGCATATCGAGACCTCGCAGGGCGCGTTCACCGCCGACTACTTCATCTCCGCGGCCGGTATCTTCGCCGAGGCGAAATATCCCGACCTGCCCGGTATCGGCGATTTCGAGGGCACCACCTTCCACTCCCTGCACTGGGACCACGATCACGACCTCACCGGTGAGCGGGTCGCGGTGATCGGCACCGGCGCGTCGGCGGTGCAGTTCATCCCGGAAATCGCGCCCAAGGTCGCCGCGCTCACCGTTTTCCAGCGCTCCGCGCCCTGGATCGTGCCCCGGATGGACCGCGAAACCCTCGGCATCGAGCGCAGCCTGCTGCGCCGGCTGCCGCTCGCGCAGAAAGCGCTGCGCGGGACCTGGTACACGCTGATCGAGGGCTTCGGCCTGGTCGGGTTCGTCGACAACCGGTTCCGCCATCCCTACGAACTCCTCGGCCGGTTCCAGCTGCGGCGCCAGATCCGCGACCCGCGGGTCCGGCGGCAGGCGACCCCCGACTACATCATCGGCTGTAAACGCGCGATCTTCTCCGATGCCTATCTCCCGGCCCTGGACCGCGACAATGTCGAGGTCGTCACCGACGGGATCGCCGAGATCCGGGCGCATTCCATCGTCACCCGCGCCGGCGCGGAGATCCCGGTCGACACGATCGTCTACGGCACCGGCTTCACCCCGATCCCGAGCGCGTTCGAGCGGATCGTCGGCCGGGACGAGGTCACGATCGCCGACCTCTACCACGACCATCCGCAGGCCTATCTCGGGACCGCGATCGCGGGATTCCCGAACTTCTTCTGCACCCTGGGCCCGTTCGGCGCGGCCGGGAACCAGTCGGCGATCTTCATGCTGGAATCCCAGATCACCTACATCGTGGACGCCCTGACCACCCTGCGCGACGAAGGCGCCCGCCGCGTCGAGGTCCGCCGTGACACCCAGGACGCGTTCATCGACGAAATGGCGCGCCGCAGTGCGGACACGGTCTGGCTCACCGGCGGCTGCCAGAGCTACTACACCACCCCCGACGGCGGTAATGCCGGCCTGTATCCCAACTGGAGTTTCGAATACCGCAGGCGGACCCGGCGGTTCGATGCCGACTCCTACGAGGTGACCCGATGACTCCGAAACTGCCCGACCCCTTCGGCCTGCTCTCCCCGGTCACCTACGACGTTCAGGGCAAGGTCGCGCTGGTGACCGGCGCCGCCCAGGGCATCGGACTCGAACTCGTCACCCTCCTGCACCGGCGCGGCGCCGTGGTCGTGGTCGTCGATATCGACGAGACCGCGGCCCGGCGTACCGCCGGTGAGCTCGGTGACCGCGCCCACGGGATCGGCGCCGATGTCGCCGACCGGGCGCGCATGGAAGAGGTCGTGGCAGAGGTGGCCGAGCGATTCGGCGGGCTCGATATCGTGGTCGCCAATGCCGGGGTGACCCCGGTGCCCGCGACGATCCGCACCATGGAACCCGAGGATTTCGACCGGGTGGTGCGGATCAACCTCACCGGCGTGTTCAACACCGTGCATCCCGCCCTCGACCAGATCGTGCGCAGCAAGGGGCATGTGGTCGTGGTGTCCTCGTGCGCCGCCTTCGCCCCGGGTATGGGTGGTTCGCCGTACATGATGAGCAAGGCGGCCGTGGAGCAGTTCGGCCGCGCGCTCCGGGTGGAGCTCGCCGCCTCCGGCGCCACCGCGGGTATCGCCTATTTCGGCCTGGTCGAGACCTCGATGACCCACGAGATGCTCGACGCCGACGAACTCGGCCGCCGGATCAACGAGTTGCTGCCGTGGCCGCTGAACGTCCGGATCACCGCGGCCGCCGCCGCCCGCACCATCGCCGACGGTATCGGCCGCCGCGCGCCCCGCACCATCGCGCCGAGCGGATGGCGGCCCTACGCGCTGCTGCGCGGGGTCGTCAATACGGTGCTGGACAGCCGGCTCGCCGCCGATTCGACGGTGCAGGAACTGGTCCGGGCGATCGAGAAGCGGCGATGAGCACCGGTCCGGCGCGCGGCTCGTGGCAGTCGCGCACCGTCCGGCGGATTTCCGCGCTCACCGCCCGGCGGCTGGCCGCCGTCGCCCCGGTGAACGCCTACACCCTGCCCACCGCACGTGCCGTGATCGATCGCGCCCTGCGCGCCGCCGCGCCCACCCTGCGCGGCACCTCGATCGACACGGTCCGCAGCGGTACGGTCCGCGGGGAATGGGTGCGCGGCCCCCGGGCCGATCGCGACGACGCGGTCGTGCTCTACATCCACGGCGGTGGTTTCGTCGCCGGTTCGGCGGCCGGTTACCGCGGGGTGGCCTCCCGGCTGTCCACCGCGACCCGGCTGCCGGTGTTCACGCTCGACTACCGGCTCGCCCCCGAACACCGGTTCCCGGCGGCGCCGCAGGATGTCGCCGAGGCGTACCGGTGGCTCCTCGGCCACGGCCACCGGCGGGTGATCGTCGCGGGTGATTCGGCCGGCGGTTTCCTGGCCGCGGATTTCGCCATCGGCCGGGCCGGCGCGGGCGCACCGGCGCCGGCGGCCGTCGTACTGTTCTCGCCGCTCACCGATCTGACGCTGGCGCTGGCCCGCACCTACGAACACGCCCGTGCCGACGGCCTGCTGTCGGCACGGCTGTCACGGCGCGCGGTCGCGCATTTCACCACCGACCCGCTCGATCTCCGGCCGGTCCGGGGTACGGCGTTACCGCCGGCCCTGATCCACGCCTCCGATACCGAATTCTTCGGCGGCGACGCGGTGGCCCTCGCCGAACGCTGGTCCGCCGCCGGCGCGCACTGCGAACTGCGGGTCTGGCGTGACCAGATGCACGCGTTCCAGGTCATGCCCGCGCTCGTGCCCGAATCGCGATTCTCCTACCGGGCCACCGCTCGTTTCGTCTCCACGGTCCTCGACTCCACCGCAGCCGCGGTCTGATCCGGAAGTAACCTCCGTGAGCACAGCACGTTTCACCACCCTGCCCGCCGCGTTCCAGCACATCGCCGCGCTCGCCCCCGATGCGATCGCCCTGCGCACACCGGGCAGCGCCCAGACCCTCACCTGGGGCGAATACGCCGAGCAGGTGCGCGAATACGCGGGCGGCCTGGCCGGGCTCGGTGTCCGCCGCGGCGACACCGTGGCACTGATGATGTCCAACCGGATCGAGTTCTATCCACTGGAGGTGGCCGCGCAGCATCTGGGCGCGACCTCGTTCTCGGTGTACAACACCCTCGCCGACGATCAGCTCGCCCACGTGCTCGGCAATGCCGGGCCCCGCGTGGTGATCTGCGAGGCGCGCTACGTCGGCCGCCTGCGGGCCTGCGGCGCGGATATCGATCACCTGGTGTGTATCGACGACGCCCCGGACGGCACCTGGTCCACCGAGGAGCTCATCGCCTCGGCCCGCATCGATTTCGATTTCGACGCCGCCTGGCGGGCGGTGCGCGGCGACGATATCGCCACCCTGATCTACACCTCGGGAACCACCGGCGCGCCCAAGGGCGTCGAAACCACCCACGCCAACCTGCTGTTCCAGATCTACGGGATCGCCGAGGTCCTGGGTATCGAATTCGGCGACACCATCACCTCGTTCATGCCGAGCGCCCATATCGCCGACCGGCTCACCGCCCTCTACGTCCAGGAAGTGCTCGGCACCCAGGTGACCTGCGTGGACGATCCCAAGAACATCGGCGCCGCCCTGGCCGATCTACGGCCCACGATCTGGGGCGCGGTACCGCGGGTGTGGGAGAAGCTGCGCGCCGGTATCGAATTCAAGGTCGCCGCCGAACCCGACGAGCAGCGGCGCGCCGCCCTGCAGTGGGCGCTGTCGGTGGCCGCCGCCCGGGGCGAGCGGTTGCTGTCCGGGCAACCGGCTTCCGGCGAGCACGACGCCGAATGGCAGCGCGCCGACGAACTCGTCCTGCGTGGGCTGCGGGCGGCACTCGGGCTGGACCGGGTGCGCTGGGCGATGTCGGGCGCGGCCCCGATTCCGCCCGCGACCCTGGGTTTCTTCGCGGGTCTCGGGGTGCCGATCACCGAGATCTGGGGGATGTCCGAACTGTCCTGCATCTGCAGTGTCAGCCACCCCCGCGACGTCCGGCTGGGCACGGTCGGGCGGTTGCTGCCCGGTATGGAGTCCCGGTTCGGCCCCGACGGCGAACTCCAGGTCCGCGGCCCGCTGGTGATGAAGGGGTACCGGGGTCAACCGGACAAGACCGCCGAGACGGTCGACGGGCAGGGCTGGCTGCACACCGGCGATATCGTTACCACCGACGACGACGGCTACCTGCGCGTGGTGGATCGCAAGAAGGAGATCATCATCAACGCGTCGGGCAAGAACATGTCGCCCACCCATATCGAGAACACGATCAAGGCCGCGACTCCGCTGATCGGTGCCATGGCGGTGATCGGCGAGGGCCGCGCCTACAACACCGCGCTCATCGTGCTCGATGCCGAATCCACCGGGCCGTACGCCCGGCAGCACGGGCTGGCCGACGCGTCCGCCGCCGCCCTGGCCGCCGAACCGTCCGTGGTGGCGGCGATCTCGGCCGGGGTGGCCGCCGGCAATTCCCGGCTGGCCCGGGTGGAACAGATCAAACGGTTCGTGATTCTGCCGGTGTTCTGGGAGGCGGGCGGCGACGAGGTCACTCTCACCATGAAACTCAAACGAGCTGTCATCGCCCGGAAGTACGCGGACCGGATCGAGGAGCTGTATGGCGACCGGCCGCCCGCGGACGTGCGCGAACCCGCCACCGACACCGCCGGCGCGCACTGAACGGGCCCGGCCGCGCGGAGGTTCGATCCCGGCGCCGTCACGGCGTCCGGATCGACCACCGCGTCGCCGGCAACGGTTCCCGCCCGGCCTAGACCTCGAGTTCTTCTTCGATCCCGCGCAGCCGGTGCCGGGCCAGTGCGAGGTTGGCCCGGCCGCGGTCGAGAGCCAGGTACAGGAACAGGCCCTTGGACTTGCGCCCGGTCATCGGCCGGATGATGTGGTACTGGGCACTCAGGGTGATGAGGATGTCCTCGATATCCTCCTGCAGGCCAAGTTGTTCGATGGTGCGCAGTTTCGCCCGGACCACCTCGGTGTTCCCGGCCGCCGCGACATGCAGATCGAGCGCTTTCGAGCTACCCGCCATCCCCAGCGCCATCCCGCTGTTCCAGTCCACGACGGCGGCGCCGATCGAACCGTCGATCGACATCATGTCCTTGAGCGCCAAATCCAGATCTGACATAGGTCGTTCCTCTCGCTGTTCTCTTCGAGGCCCCCACGGGCCTAGTTCCTCGAATTCGTGGTTCCGGGCGGCCGGGAGATGGCCGCCAGATGCTCGGCGACGGCGCGCGCCACCGGCCGGCATTCCAGATGCAACCGGCCGATATTGACCTCCGGCGCGGCGAGTACCGTCAATGCCGCCCACCCGGCGGCGTAGATCACGACATGTCCGGCGGTACCGTCCACCACCACCGCCTGGAACACGCCGCCGTGCGCGGTTCCGGCGAGCCGATCCGACAGCGACAGTTGCGCCGCGGCCAGCGCGGCCATGCCGGTCGGTTCGATATGCACGGGTAGGTCGTGGGAGACCAGCAGGCCGTCGCTGGAGGCAACCAGCGAACCGGTGAGCCCGGGTACGCGTTCCCGCAGACCCTGTAGCTCCGTGAGCACCACCGTGTGCGGATCCGGTCCGGTCATCGGCACCTTGGTCAGCCTCCCCATCAGTTCTCCGAACAAGTTCTTTCGCGCCGTCACGCGAGATCCTCCAACGCTGCCCGCAGGCGGACGAGCAGGTCGCGGTCCACCGGCTCCCAGTCGTCGGCCTCGGGTACCGGTGTGGTCTGGCGGACTCGCCGCCGCAGCGGCGGTTCGCCCGGTTCCGGACCGGTGAGCGGCCGCGAGGCGGCCGGGCCGGCGATTGCCGCCGGTGCGTCCGGCCCGCCGGCCGGAGGTTCGATCAGTCCCGCCTCGGTGAGTTCCCGGACCGCCTCCAGGCAGCCGTAGGCCGTGCGGCCCAGTTCCCGCGCGATACCGGTGACGCTGCGGCGGGCGTCGGCCGCCGCCAGGACCTCGGCCTGGCTTCCGGTGAGCATTACCCGGCGCCGGCGGACCCGGCGGACCGGCACCACCACGGCCCGGTCCACCAGTTCCGCCGGCCACGGCCCGGACTCCGGATCACCACGTCTGGTGCATTCGTGCACCAGCGCCCGTGGCCGGATATGGCAGACCGATGACAGCCAATGTGCCGGCGCCGGCCGGAATTCCGGGACTCCCGGCGCCGACAGCAGGAAATAGGCGGCGTCGAAGACCGACAGCAACGCCAGGGTTTCGAGCATCGGCCGTCCCAGGACGGGGCTCGGATCACCGGCGCCCGCGCGCTGCCAATCCTCGGCGGTGGCCACGCCCGCCTCGACGACCAGGCGGTCGAGACCGGTGGTCCGGCGGCAGGCCGCGGAGGCGATGGAACCCCCGGCCAGGTGGAATACGCCGTCGCCCGCGTGCAGGATGCCGGTGCTCCCCTCGTCTTCCAGCCGCCGGAGCTCCTGCGCGAGTTCAACGCCCATGACCGGCCTCGGTCAGTTCGGCGAGAATGCCGCGTAACCGGAATCGCGCCATCGCCAGGTTCCCGTTGTCCCCGTCGAACAGCACGTGGACGAAGAGGCGGCCGTCGAAATCCCCGTCGACGAGGTTCAGCAGGTGATAGCCGCCGGTGCCGCTGACGATGATCTCGGTGATGTCGTCATCGCTGTCCCCCGTGGCCAGCGCCGGACAGGCGAGCACCGCCCGCACCACATCGGTGGTGGCCGCCGCGTCCTCGTGCTGATCGACCAGTTCGTGCCGCCCCGCCCCGGCCACCGCCAGCCCACTCGCACCGTCCACCAGTGTCACACTTCGAGCCCCCGGGATGTCCATGATGCGTTCCAGACATCCATCGATTCCGATCACTGTGCCTCTACTCGTCCCATGAGCGTTTCAGATTTCAGAGACACTACACATTGGTGCCGGTGAGCGCCGGTCGAATGGAAGTCGCAAATGAGTACCCGACCGCGCGTCGCGAGAAACACGCCAGACGACAACAGATTTGCCGATCAGGGGGCTCGACCTCGCACCCTGCGGCACCGGCCGACGGCGCGAATACGACGCCGGAAACCCGCCTTTCGCGCGCCCCGCCCTACGGGCCCGGTCCCCCGGTTCGGTCGCGCCCCAGATACTCCGTGAGTTCGGCCGCTGCCGCCCGCCCCGCCCGGTTCGCGCCGACGGTACTGGCCGAGGGCCCGTAACCGATCAGGTGGATCCGCGGATCCGCCGCCACCCTCGTCGCGAGCCGGCCGTCCATCGTGATCCCGCCGCCCGGGCCACGCAACCGTAACGGCGCCAGATGGTCCAGCGCGCTACGGAAACCGGTCGCCCACAGGATCACCTGGGCGGACCGGAAACTACCGTCGGCCCAGCGCACCCCGCCGGGTTCTATCCGCTCGAACATGGGCAGCCGCCGCAGGACGCCGCGATCCCGGGCCGCGCGCAGCCGGTCGTCCAGCGGCAGCCCGGTCACCGACACCACCGACCCGGGTGGCAGCCCGCGCCGCACCCGGTCCTCCACCATCGCCACGGCACGCCGGCCCGCGTCCGCGCCGAACGGCGTCTTCCGGAAGACCGGCTCCGACCGGGTAACCCACGTGGTGGTGGTGACCCGGGATATCTCGTCGAGCAGTTGTACCGCCGAGATACCGCCGCCGACCACCACCACATGCTGTCCGGTGAACTCCTCCGGTCCCCGGTAGTCCCGGGTGTGCAGCAGGCGTCCGGCGAAGGTCTCGGCGCCGGGATAGTGGGGGATGAACGGATGCTCCCAGGTCCCGGTGGCGTTGATCAGGCCGCGGACCCGGATCGTGCCCGCGGTATCGGTTTCGGCGTGCAGCAGTCCGTCGCGTTCGGCGCGATCGCAGACGACCCGCACCGTCACGGGCCGGCGTACCCGCAACTCGAACCGCCGCTCGTATCGCCCGTAGTAGTAGGGCACGGCGGTCGCCGCCGGTACCTCGGCGGCGGGCGTGGTGGCGGGTGGCAGGTTCTCCGCGAACGACATCCCCGGCAGATCGTGTACGCGGTTCACCGTGCTCAGCGTCAGCGAGGGCCAGCGGAACTGCCAGGCCCCGCCGGGGCCCGGGGCGTGATCGACGATGAGGAAATCGGTGCCCGGCACCAGGCCGCGCCGCCGGAGGTGGTAACCGGCGGACAGGCCGGCCTGCCCGGCGCCGATCACCAGGATCGTATGGTCGGGCGCCGCCGGGTTCGCTGCCTCGGTAGCCACGGGAGCCGATGCTAACCGGACGCCGCACGGCACCCGCCGGCCAACACCCGTCAACAGCGAAAACGGCTTGGGCACAAGCTATTCCACGACGCTACCGTCCGGCCCCATTCAAGAACGCTACCGGAGATGTTCATATCGGGTTTCCACGCCGCGGACGGTGGCCGTGCGAGCCTGAACCAGAGCTCATGAGATCACGTATCTCCGGACGGCTCGGGGATGCGCACGGAATCGGATGCCGGTGTTCTACCGCCATACGACGGATCGACGCTCCTGAAGGGGGTTCCATTGGCACGCACGGAATCGGCCGTAGGGTCCGCACTCGGACCGGCACTGCGCGACGACCGGACAGTAGACAAGATCAGGGATTACGACATCGAGCGGGACTTCGTATCCGCCGCGCTCGAATCGGGGCGCTGGGGTCTCGACAGTGCCGGTGGCCTGCCGCCGCTGCCGGAGGCGGTGATCGACGAAACCGTCGCCACCGGGCTCGGCGTGGAACAGGCCCGGGCCGCCGCGGAGTTCGCGCATTACCAGCAGGTTCCCCATGCCGTACCGGTATCGAACGGGACCCGTGCGATCGTGGTGGCGCTGATGGCCGCGACGGTCGCCGCGCCGCTGCTCGGCCGCCGTGAGCTGCGGCCCGGAATGAAGGTCCTGGTACCGGGCCTGACCTGGCAGGCCACCCCGGCGGGGCCCGTCGACCGGCGGCTGGCCCCGGTATTCCTCGATATCGATCCGGAGACCGGAGTCGTGGACACCGGTGCCCTCGCCCGCGCGCTGGAGTCCGATCGGGACCGCGAGATCGCCGCCGCGGTGATCCCGGACCTCTACTGCCGGATGGTCGATATGCCGGAGATCGCGCGGATCTGCGCGGACTACGGGGTCACGAGTATCGAGGATTGCGCGCATGCGCACGGTGGCGTCATCCGGGGCCGGGCCGCCGGATCGGTCGCGGATTTCGGGACCTGGTCGTTCCAATCATCCAAATCGATCGGAGTGGGTGAGGGCGGAATGGTCACCACGCCACACGGCCATCTGGTCGATCAACTGGTGTCACTGACCACTTGCGGCCGTCCGCTGGGCGGTTCGGTCCCGTTCCAGGCCGGGAACGAGCGACGGCCCGCGCTGGGCGCCGCGCTCCTGCGGGCCCGGCTGCGCCGCTTCTACACCGGTGAACTGGCGGAGAAGCTGCACGGCCTCGCGGCACTGGAATCGGCGATCTCGCGGGTACCGGGGCTGGCGCCGATGGCCGCGCAACCGGCCGTCGACCGGCAGATAACCTACAAGGTGCTGGCGCGGGTCGAGCCGGGCGCCTTCGGCGGGCTGCCCCTGCCGCTGCTCACCCGGGCCTACGGCCACCTCCTGGGATGCGAGGTCACGCCGGTCTACGAGCCGCTGGACCGCACGGATGTGTACCGGCCGCTCACCGATCCCGCCAACCGCTGGTCCGAGGAATACTTCGCCGCCCTCGACCCACGCGCATTCGATCTGTCGCACGCGCACGCACTGGCCGAGACGACACTGGCCTTCGAGCACGCCGTACTCCGGGACCCGGATTTCCCGGAACTGTTCACCCGCGCGAGCGATATCGTCCGCGACCGCGCGCGGCACCTGGTGTCCGCGCGCTGACCCGCGTGGCCGCCGATCCGGCAACGACGCCGTTCACCGATATCGAACAAGGCACGCAACGAATTCGAGTAGGAGAACCGTGAGCATCCGAGGTATCGCGATCGTGGGGGCATCGTCGGCGGTCGCGCCACGCCACACGGAAGCATTCGACCGACTCCCGTCCACGGAGATACGCGCACTCGTGGAAATCGACCCCGGTAAAGCCGCTCCGCTGCGGGCCGCCCACCCGGGGATACCGGTGTTCGGCAGTATCGCGGAGGTGTCCGCGCCGATCGACCTCGCCGTGGTCTGCGTTCCGGATCCCGTCCACGGCCCGGTGGTCACCGAATGCCTGAACCGCGGCTGGCATGTGCTGTGCGAGAAACCGCTCACCGACGATATCGCGGTCGCGCAACGATTGTTCGCGCACGCGGACAAGTCCGGATTACTGCTGGCGGTCGCCTACCAGCGACGCCATATGCTGGCCGAACTCGGGGATCTCGTCGCCACCGGCGTGATAGGCGACCTCTACTGGGTGAACGCCTGGTGGATGCGCCGCAGCGGCCATCCCGACTCCCGGCGCGCGATGCTGCGGCGCGGCGACGGTGTCCGCGGCGATCTGGTACCCCATATGCTGTCGCAGACCTTGCGCTTCCTGGCGCCGGGAAAGCTGACGGTCGTCGCCCGGGACTGGCAGATCAATACCGGCTGGGGCAGCGAGGACACCGCGCGGGTGACCATTCGTGACAGCGCCGATGTGGAACTGCAGATCCACGCGGCCTACGACGCACCTCATGTCAGCACTTCCGACGATTGCGGGATCACGTTGTACGGGACTCTGGGATCGATCCACCTCGACCTGCCGACAGGCCAGGATGCGGGGTGGGCACAGGAGAATCCGCCCATTCTGTATCCACGGGACGGTTCCGCGGTGCGCCGGCTCGCGCCGGTGCCGACCACCCCGCAATGCCATCTCCTCCAGGCGGCCGCCGCCGAAGCGCTGTCCTGTGGTCCGGCCCCGGCCGCCATCCGGGATCAGGAGATGACCCTGGTGCGCACGGTCGCGGCGGCGCAGGCGTCGGCGACCTGGGACGGCGTCGCGATACCGGTCGATCACGCGCTCGCCGACCAGGGCGCGACCAGGTCGATGTGCTGACGGGGAGGCGGGAATGCAACAGCGGACGGCGCCGGCCGAACGGTATCGCTGGTACCTGGCGACTCTGGGCCTGTTCCTGCTCAACGGACTGGGTTACGCGGCCCTGGCCTCCCGGCTACCGGAACTGCGCGACACCTACGGCCTGACCGACGCCCAGCTCGGTTTCGCGCGGACCGGGTTCGTCGTCGGCCTGACGGCGACCATGTTCGTGGCACCGCAGCTGGTGCGGCGGGCGCGAGCGCGCCGCGCCGCGCCGGTCGCGGCGGGGATCTACCTGCTCGGCATCGGTCTCGCCGGCGCGGGTCTGGGATTGTGGTCGATGGTGGGGTGGTTGGTCGTGGCCGGCGCGGCGAACGCGCTGCTGGATATCGGCCAGAACGTCATCGCCGTGCGGCTCGAGAAGAGCCGGATGGAAACCGGTCCGCATGCCCGGGCCAACAGCCTGCTCTCCCCGCTGGAAGGTTTCCAGGCGGTGGGCGGGGTGCTCGGCGCCGCCTTCGGCGCGACCACGGCGGGACGGGCCGGACTGACCGTCTCCTTCGCCGTCCTCGCGGCGGTGGGCGCCGTCGGCGCCGTCGTGGTCTTCCTCCTGCTCCGCCGATTCGACCCGCCGTCGCCGGAATCCGGCGGGCCGGGCGCGGGTACGGTGCGGCACCGGGCGCGAGCGGCGGCGGGGCGGCGCCCGTCCCTCGCGGCCCGGATACGGGCAGCCTATCCGCCGCGGTTGCGGCGGCTCACCGCCATGAGTTTCACCGCTCTGCTGCTGGAGGGCGCGCTGATGAACTGGCTCACCGTCGTCGTGGTGAACGCGGGCGGTTCGCTGACAGCGGCGGGTACCGCCCTCACCGTGTTCATCGGCGCGCTGTGCCTGGGCCGTCTCGCCTACGGGCCGTTGAGCCCGCGCGTGGACCGGGTGCGTTTCGCCCGGTCCTGCGGCCTGCTCCTGGTGGCGGGCATCGCCGGGATCGTGCAGCCGTTCTGGCAGGGCGATATCGCGTTCACGTTGGTGTGCGCGGCCGCGGCGGGACTCGGGCTGTCGAACCTGCATCCGTTCTGCACCGCCACGGTCGGGCATACCGCCGCCGCCGGAACGGAGGAAGAAGCGCTGGGGAAACTCAACCGGGTGGCCTATACGGGAATTGCCCTCGAGGGAGTACTCATCGCGGCGCTCACCGCGGCGATCGGGCTCGACGCGGCCCTGGGTCTGCTGGGACTGCTCGCGCTGTTGTTCGTCTTTCAGGCGCGCCAGTTCGCCACCGGGCCCGATACCGTCGCGGTCCGGGCGCGATGAGGCCGGAGCAGATCGACACGACACCGCTCGGCGACCGCATTTCCGCAGGTTGCCCGCCCGGGTGGCGTACCGTCGGGCCAACGGGGCCGCACGGGTCTCCCCATCAGGAGGACACCGATGTCCGATAAATCTCCGCGCAGTTCCAATTCCAAGAAATCCGGCAAGACGCTGAAGGAAAAGCGAGCGGACAAGAAGGCCAAGGCCGACCGTAAGTCCGAGGCCGTCACCGCTGTCGAACCCAAGGCGTAGCCTTGCGGCCCGCCCGTCACCGACGGTGGCGGGCGGGCTCGGGCCGGCGGCCGCATCGACCTGCCGGCTACCGACCCGGCCGGGCCGCGCGGCTCTCCACCGTGCGGATCACATCGGCGACGATATGGTCGAACAACGCGTCGGCGTCGAAGCGGGTCTCGGCCCGCGCCCGGCGTAACAGGGGCAACTCGAGCTCCGGGTGATCGTCGAGCCAGGTCCCGGGCACCGGATACTGCTCGGCGATCGGCGCGCCGGCATCGGCCCGGAAGTCGACGAAGAGCGCGAATCCGTAGAGCCGCAGCATCAGATCGCTGTGCACCAGCAGCGCCTCGCGCAGGTCGAGACCGACGGCGGTGAGGAATCGGAGAAACGCTTCGGGCGCGGTGAGGCGCCGGGCCGGAATCCCCGCGGTCCCGACCTGCTCGTCGAGAGCGACCAGCAGCGCACGGGGATGCCGTCTACCGACCTCCCGGTGCAGGTCACAGAATTCACGCAGACTCGCGCGCCAGTTCCCGGGGTCCAGCTCCGGATCGGGTAATCCGGACAGCCACAGTTGCACCGCCCGGTCGACGACGTCCTGCCGGTCGCGGACATGCCGGTACACGGCACGGACCGTGACGCCGAGATGGGCGGCGAGATCCTGCATCGTGACGGACGCGAAACCGGACCGGCCCGCCAATTCGAGCATCGCGGCGGCGATGGATCCGGCGTTCAGCGTTTCCCGGCCGGCCCGGGTCGCCGGGCTGCGACGCCGCCGGCCCGGCGGCAGCGGAGAGGACATCACCGCAACATACCCGGCATCATTGACGTTCACAATGCATTGACATCAAGCCGGTCCGGTTCTCACACTGTTGATGCCGTCGCGTGCTGTCGCGCCGGTATCCATCCGACGAAAGGCTCCGCCGATGCCTACCGGCGATCTCCGCGACCCCGCGCTCGATGCCCTGATCACCGATCTCCAGCGCCGCAGCGCCGAACAGGTCCCGTCGATCACGTCCTATTTCGCCGGCCGCGCCGGGCGCGGCGACCCGGCCGATCTCACCGACCTCGATTCCCGTGCCGCCGCCTTCCTGTCCGACAAGCTCGTCGCGCTCGAACACGACAAGGCACTGTTCTGTCACCGCCTCTGCCTGGCGATGCGAGCCCGCCGGATCGTGGAGATCGGCACCTCGTACGGCGTATCCACGCTCTACCTGGCCCGGGCGGTCCGGATGGTGGTGGAATCCGACGGCGGTTCCGGAGTCGTGATCGGCACCGAATACGAACCCGCGAAGGCCGCGGCCGCCCGCGAGAACTTCCGCGCCGCCGGACTGGCGGACCTCATCGACCTCCGCGAGGGCGACCTCCGGCAGACTCTGCCCGATCTGGCCGGACCCATCGACGTGGCACTGATCGACATATGGCCGGCCATGGCGCGGCCCGCTCTGGAACTGCTGACACCGAAACTGCGGACCGGCGGCGTCCTGCTGGTCGACAACACCGAGAACCGTCCCGAGATCTACCGTGACGCGTTCGATTACCTCGACGACCCGGCCCACGGCCTGCTCACCCAGACCCTGCCGTTCCGAGGCGGTCTGGAGATGATCGTCAAGATGTAGACGCCCGGGACGTCGGGCACCCGGGAGGGTGGGCACCGCGGACGTGGCGGAAGAGGCCGAACAGCAGACGGCCGGAGGTGTCGGGCCGCGCCGATATCCTGCCAGGATGGTCAGACCCGATCCGGCACTGCGGCGCTTGATGCGCGAGACAGGGAAGTTACTGCAGCCGTATGGCTTTCACGGCGAGGAGCCGCGCTGGGTGCGGGTCGAGCCGGGTGGGGTCGCGGCGGTGGGGCGTACCAGGGTCTCCCGCACCTGGAGCGATGGACAGCAGGTCATCGGGTTCGGCCTGCAGGCGGGCGCGACGCCCACGGCGTGGTGGGAATTCGGCAATTGGCGCAACGCCCGCCTCGGTCTGCCGCCGGTACCGCTCGAGGATGCCGCCGGGCCGGATCTGATCGATGCCGGTGAGCCCGCGCCGATGTGGAGTCTGCGTATCGACCCGGACCTGCCCGGTGGCCACGCGTCGCAGCGCGATATCGACACCATCCGCGCCGAACTGCCGCGGCGCGTCCACGCCCTCGCCCGCCGCGCCCTTCAACTGGTCGACTCCGACCGCTACCTCGACGAGTTGCTGACCGAACCCGACCCGCGCCTGGGGACATGGGAAACGGTTGCGGTGCTGCTGGCCGGTCGAGGGCCCGGCCCGGAACTCGACACCGCGATAGACCGGATCCGGCAGGGCTTCGCCGGCCGCGAGCCGTCCGGGTATGCGAACGACATCATCGAATACGCGCGGAACCGGGAACCGGCGGCCCAGCCCGCACCCCGAGTAGGCTCGTCCGGGTGAATACTCCGGTAGCGGGCGGTACGCAGGTCGAGGTGGTCCGGGTCTTCACCGACGCCACCGGTGCCTTCGGCAACGCGCTGGGCATCGCCCGCGCCGGCGATGTCGCCGGTGCCGACCACCAGGCCCTGGCCGCCCGGCTCGGTTACAGCGAGACGGTGATCGTCGAGAGCCCGCGGGGCGGCAGTGCCCGGATGCGCATCTACACACCGACGGTGGAACTGCCCTTCGCCGGGCATCCCACGGTCGGCGCGGCCTGGTGGCTGGCCGATCAAGGTACTCCGGTCACCACTCTGGAGGTGCCCGCCGGACCGGTGTCGGTGGCCGAGAGCGGCGGCCTCGTCCGGATTCGCGCGCTCCCGGCCTGGGCCCCCGATTTCACCTTCCACGAGTTCGAGGACATCGAACTCCTCACCACCGTGGACCCCGCGGAATTCGACAGCGGCCACCATTACCTCTGGGGCTGGACCGACCGCGAACGCGGCGCGGTCCGGGCCCGGATGTTCGCCCCCGCCATGGGTATCGCCGAGGACGAGGCCACCGGCGCCGCCGCCATCGCCCTCACCGGCCGCCTCGAGCGCGGGCTGGCGATCACCCAGGGGCGGGGTTCGCAGCTGTTCACCGAATACGATCCCGACGGCTGGGTCCGCCTCGGCGGCCGGGTGGTCCCGGATCATCCGGTCGTGCTGTAGTTCGGATCGTCCATATCCAGGACGGCGTCGGCCAGTTGGTCCAGCACCGCGCTCTGGTGACTGATGACCAGAAGCGCGGGTCCGTCGCGGCGTAGCCGGTCGAGGAGGTCGATCACCACCTGCTGGGACTTCGCGTCGAGTGAGGCGGTGATCTCGTCGCAGATCAGGATCTGCGGGTCGGCGGCCAGAGCGCGGGCGAGGGCCACCCGCTGTTGCTGCCCACCGGAGAGTTCACCGGGGCGACGCGAGGCGAGGTCCGGGTCCAGCCCGACCTCGGTCAGCAAGCGGATCACCTCGAGATCGGCCGTGGCGGTATCCATTCCGCGCAGCAGGGTCAGTGGCCGGCGGATCTGGGTGCCCACGCGGTGCGCCGGGTTGAGCGCGGTGGCGGGGTTCTGCGGGATCAGTTGCAGTGCCCGGCGCTGGAGTGTCGTGCGTTCGTCGGTACCGGGTGGCAGCAGGGTACCGGCCAGCCGGATGGTGCCGCCGGCCGCCGGGTGCAGGCCGGTCAGCGCCCGGGCCACGGTGGTCTTTCCCGCTCCGGAAACCCCGGTGAGCGCCAGGCAGGAGCCCGGGACCAGGTCGAAGGAGACACCGTCGACGACCGTCCTCGACCGGTACGAGCACGTCAGCGCTTCCACCCGCAGAATCGGCTCCTCCTCGCGGAATTCCGGTTTCCGCACCGTAACGGCCGCCGCTCGGTTGTCGGATGCGCGTATCGGGCGATACGCGGCCACCCGGCCGGCGTCCAGTTCGAGCACATCGTCGACGAGCGACGCGACACCGGGTAGATCGTGGGTGATGACGACGAACGCGGTGCCCGCTTCCCGGCGTACCGCGCCCAGCATCTCGACGAGATCGGTGCGCGCCCGCAGGTCGAGTCCGGTCGTGGGCTCGTCGAGGACGACGAGGGCGGGGTCGCCGATCATGGCCATGGCCACGAGGACCCGCTGCTGCTGGCCCCCGGACAACTCGTGCGGGAACCTGTGGCGGAACGCGCGCCCGGTGGGCAGGCCCACTCGGCGCAGGGCGGCCACCACCTCGTCGCCGGTACGTTCGAGGCCGCTCGCCCGGGCGATCTCGGCGATCGAGGTGCCGATCCGCAGCGCGGGATTGAGGCCGGTGGCCGGGTCCTGCGGAACGAACCCGACCGCCCGGCGATGCGGCCCGCCCCGGCCGATGGTCACCGTGCCCGAGGCCGCGAGTCCGGGCGGCAGTGCGCCGAGTACGGCCGAGACGAAGGTCGTTTTCCCGGCGCCGGACGGGCCGACGACCGCCAGCCCGGCTCCGGGCGCCAGCCGGACGGAAACATCCTCGAGCAACACACGTCCGGCGCCGTTCCGTACGGTGAGCTGCCCGGTACGCAATCCCTCGCCGGTGTCCGGTGCCGGCGTGACCGCGCCGGTCCGGTGCCGGGGTGGGGCGAGCACCCGGTCGCTGAGCATATTGGCCGAGACCACCAGCACCATGATCAGCAATGCCGGGGCGAGCACGGACCACGGTTGCAGACCGAATCCGGGACGGTTCTCGGTGATCATCAGTGCCCAATCCGGTGCCGGCGGGCGAAGACCGAGTCCGAGAAACCCTCCGACCGCGACGATCGAGATCACCCCGGACAATCGCACCCCGGCATCGGCCAGTACCACCGCGCGCAGGTTGGGAAGGATCTCGACCACGGCGATCCGCCAGAGCGGTTCACCCCGGGCCCGGGCCGACTCGATATAGCCGGCGCCGGCGATATCGTGCACCGCGGTGCGGACGATTCGCGCGATCCACGGCGCCGCGGCCAGCGCGGAGGTCAGCAGCACAGCGGCCGCCCCCGCGCCGAGCGCGGTGGCCGTCACGGCCAGCACCAGGAACCACGGCAGAACCACGAGCGCGTCCACCGGCCGCATGAGCCACGGATCGGCCCGCGGCCGCAGCCCGGCCACCAGGCCCAGGGTCAGCCCGAGCGTGTACGCGATGACCAGTGCCAGCGAGGAGACCGCGACCAGCGACCAGCCGCCGTGCAGCAAGCGGGACAGCACATCCCGGCCCACGACATCGGTGCCGAGCAGATATCGCAGGCCGGGGGGCCGGTACGGTGCCGCGACCGAGGCCGTGGGCGAATACGGGGCGAGGAACGGCCCGAGCGCGACCACGCCCAGAATCCCCGCGAGTACCAGCGCCCAGCCGGTTCTTCTCACCATCGCCCCGCACCCACCACAGTCCGGGCGCGCGGACTGATCAGCAGGGCGACAAGATCCGCGAGCAGATAGACGACGATCCCGAACGCCGCCAGCAATACGGCCGCCGACTGTACGAACGGGAAATCGCGCGCCGCGATCGCGATCAGCAGTTCCTTGGATACTCCGGGATAGGAGAAGAGGGTCTCCACGACCGCGATACCGCCGATCAACCCCACCACCGACCCGGCGAGCGGATGGATGGAGGCGGATACGGCGTTGGGCGCGATATGCCGCCACACCAGCCGGAACCCGCCGAGACCGTTCAGTCGCGCGGTGCGGATGTATTCGGCCGTCATGACCTCCGTGGTCTGCGCG
The DNA here is from genome assembly GCF_053589395.1 of Nocardia sp. NPDC003345. NCBI lineage: Bacteria > Bacillati > Actinomycetota > Actinomycetes > Mycobacteriales > Nocardiaceae > Nocardia > Nocardia sp. NPDC003345. The sequence goes on along the minus strand of NZ_JBSFRU010000041.1, from coordinate 10,741 downwards.
CGCACGATTCGCACGGGATGCGGGGACAGACCGGCGACAAGACAGATCACCGGTAGCACCAGCACCTCCGGTCGATCCCAGACGCTGGTACCGGTGGGCACCAGCGATACCGCGGGCAGCAGTCGCAGCGACAGCGCGGCGACCGCCACCAGCAGGACACCGGTGATGAACGGTGGCACCGATTCCACGGCCAGCGCACCGGCGCTGACCATCCGGTCGGTCCGGGACCCCGGACGCACTCCGGCCAGCAGTCCCAGTCCCAGCGCCAGTGGTATCAGCAGCACGATCGTGAGCAGCGCCAGCGCGGCACTGTTGGACAATCGATCGAGCAATACCTCGGCGACGGGACGACCGGAGATCAGCGAATCACCGAGGTCGCCGTGCAGGAAACCGGTGGCCCATTCGGCGAACCGGACCGGAGCCGGGCGGTCCAGGCCCAGTTCCGCGCGCAACGCCGCCAGCTGCTCCGGCGAGGGATCACCCGCGCCGCGCCGGGACAGTACGACCACCGCCGCGTCGGAATCCAGCAATTCGAACAACCCGAAGACCACTACGGTGACCGTGGCGAGCACACCCGCGCCGGCGCCCGCGCGACCGAGAAAATACCTCAGCACGCGCGTCAGCCCTGCGGGGTCATCCAGGTGGTGGCGTAGTTCGCCCAGTCGTCGGTACCCGGTACCCCGGCACGCATTCCGCCCACGGTGTTGCGGGCGGCGTCGGGGCGTTTCGCGAAGCTGTGCAGGATGAGGCCGCCCTCCCGCCACAGTTCGTCCTGTAGCTCGAAGTACAGTTCGCGGCGCCGGTCGGGATTCATGGCGCCCCGGGCCAGGGCGAATTTCGCGTCCCAGCCGGGCCGCCGCCACGCGGTGCTGTTGCTCGGTGAGGTGCTGGTACCGGTCTGGCCGTAGAAATAGTCGAGGCTGTAGTTCCACCACCCCACATGTGTGAGGGCACGTTTGCCGGAGACCTGGGAGAAATAGGTGTCGGCGGGTGCGGATTCGAGCCGGATGGTGATCCCCGCTGCTTTGGCCTGCTCGGCATAGAGGGTGGCCGATTCCACCATGCCGGGCATGCCGTCCGCGGTCACCAGGGTGACCTCGAGATTCTCCTTACCGGCGTCCCGCAGCAGTTCGCGGGCACGCTGCGGGTCGTAGCCGCGCTGCGGGAGGGTGTCGTTGTAGTACGGCGCACCCTTGCCGTAGATATCGTTGCCGACCTCGCCGTACCCGTAGTAGACGGCGTCGACCATCGCCTGCCGGTCCACGGCCAGCCGCATCGCCTGCCGGACCCGGACATCGTCGAACGGGGCCAGATCGGTACGCATCTGGAAACACCCCATCAGTCCCTCGGGCGGCACGTACACGGTCGCGGCGGGGTCGTTCTCCAGATTCCGGGCCTGCAGATAGCTCATCTCGTGCACCACCTCGCCCTCACCGGAGAGAAAGGCGTTCATCCGGGCCTCGGTCTCGGCGATCTGGATGATCTCGACTTCGTCCAGCAGCGCCGGTCCGTCCCAGTGGCGGTCGTTGCGCCGCAGCAGTGTGCGGTCGCCCGGGGACCAGTGGGCCAGCGCGAACGGCCCGGTCCCGACCGGGAGGGTCCGCTGATCGAACTCGGTCGTGCCGTCCTTGACCACGTAGCAGTACCAGCCCGCGAGCACCGAGCCGAAGTCGGCGATGGGTGTTTTCATCGCGACGAGTACGTCGAGTTCGCCGTCTGCCCTGGTTCGCGCCATATCGACCATCGCCAGGTCACCGGCCGAGGCCCGGGCCGGGTCGAGCATCCGCTCGAAGCTCCACAGCACATCGCGGGAGGTCAGCGCGGCACCGTCGCTGAACACCACACCCGGGCGCAGGCTGATCCGCCATACGCTGCCGTCGGCATTCGGTTCCAGTGCCCGCGCCAGCCGGTATCGCAGGGTGAGATCGTTGTTGTAGGCGACCAGTTTGTCCCAGACGTTCTTCGAGACCGCGCCACCGGCCGAACTGCCCGCCTCGTGGGGGTCCAGCACGTCGGAGGTCGCCGACCGCCCGGCGATCAGCGAGCGCAGCCGGCCACCCGGCTGCGGTGGGCCCGACGCCGGACCGGAAGGTCCGCTGCCCGTACCGCAACCGGTGAGCAGCGGGACACCGGCAGCGGTGAGGCCGAGTATGCCCGCCGCGCCGGCCAGTAGTCGTCGACGGCCGAGCACAGGCAGGCCGCTGGTGGAGTCGTTCATCGCCATCCTCGTGGGTGTCACCCGATACCGCGGCGCAGGTGTCCTGGCTCCCGGATCGACACATCCCCGCCGGCCTTCCAACCTGGGTAGGTCGTGGCCACATCTGGCGGATCGCTCCTCGGTGACAGTTGCGGGACAGCCCCGGATTCGCACCGGTGTTCCCTGCACCGCCGCTGACGTTACCGGGCAGTTGTCCGGTTCGGGGCACTCCGGTCCCCGAAAAGGGTACGGGCGTCCCAGCCCGCACCCGCGATTTCCGGCATCCTCCGGCCGCCCGCGCTACCCCGGGATATGCCCGCACTCGCCCGGTCACCGCCGGGACCGGGCGAGTGCCGGCCTCAGATCGTTACCGCGCCCGCGTCGTGGACGAGGGCCGCGCGGGCGAGCGTCGCCTGCGCCATCTTCACATGGGCCGCGTCGACGAGCACACCCTCGACGCCCACCGCGCCCCTGCCCTTCGCCTCCGCTTCCCGGTAGGCGGCGATATTACGTTCGGCCAGAGCGATCTCCTCGGCCGTCGGCGCGTAAACGGTGTTGGCGATCGGTACCTGAACCGGGTGGATCGCCCATTTACCGGTGTAGCCGAGCAGCGAGGCACGGTGAGCGTCGCGTTCGTAGCCGTCGGTGTTCGCGTAATCCGGAAACGGGGCGTCGATCGCGACGATTCCGGCGATCCGGGCCGCGACGATGACCTTGGCGCGAGCGTAGTGCCAGAAGTCTCCGGGGTAGTCGCCGAGCGGTTCGAAGTTGGTATCGACCCGTGCGCCCTGCGAGAGCGAGAAATCGCCGACTCCGAAGATCAGCGCGTCCACCCGGGAACTGGCCTTCGCGATGGCCTCGGCATTCGCCAGGCCCTCGACTTCCTCGATCAGGACCTCCAGCCGGATCTGCCGGTCCAGCCCGAGTTTCGTTTCGAGCTGGGTGAGCAGCACATCGACCCACCACACGTCGCGCGCGGTGAGCGCCTTGGGTACCACGATGGTGTCCAGCCGGTCTCCGGCCCGGGTCACCACCTCGATGATGTCGTCGTGGCACCAGGGGGTGTCGAGCCCGTTGATACGTACCGCCCGGGCGGTACGTCCCCAGTCGAGATCGTTCAGGGCGCCGATGGCCTTCTCCCGGGATTCCTCTTTCAGGCTTTCCGGGGTCGCGTCCTCCAGGTCCAGGAAAACGAGGTCGGCGCCGCTGGACAGGGCTTTGTCGAACATATGGTCGTTGCAGGCCGGCAGTGCCAGCTCGGAACGGCGCAGTACAGAAGTCATGAGAAGTCCTCGTGGTCGGTTGTTCACAGCACGCCGCGGGCGCGCAGATCGTCGAGTTCGGGAGTGGTGAGGCCGAGCAGGTCGCCGTAGATCTCGGCATTGTGTTCGCCGAGGCGAGGACCGAGATGATCGACGCGGCCCGCCGCGCCGGAGAATCGCGGCACGGGTGCCTGCACAGTCATGGTGCCGAGTTCGTCGTCTCCGATCGGGACGAACACCTCGCGATGCCGCATCTGCTCGTCTCCTACCAGATCGGTGATGTCGTACACCGGGGCCGCGGCCACCTCGGCGGTATCGAACACCGACATCGCCTCGGCCAGTGTGTGTTCCGATACCCATGCGGCAACTGCCTCGTCCACTTCGGCCGCGCGGGCCAGCCGCCGTTGCGGGTCGGCGAAATCGGCGTCGGTGGCCAGGTCGTCGCGGCCGATGGCGCGGAACACCCGCAACGCCAGTGCCGGGGAACTACCGGACATGGCAAGCCAGCGCCCGTCGCCGGTGCGGTAGGTGTTGCGCGGGGCCGAGATATCCCACCGGTTGCCGGCACGAGCCGGTACCAGCCCGAGCTGGTCGTAGCCGAGCAGTGTTTGTTCGAGCAGCCGGGCCAGCGGGTCGATGAGGTTGATATCGATCAATTGTCCCGGGCCGCCGTGCACATCGCGGTGGTAGAGCGCCATCAGTACCGCGTACGCGGCGTTGAGCGAGGCCACGCCGTCGGCGAGCATGAACGGCGGCAGCGTCGGCGGGCCGCCCGATTCACCCGTGAGATGGGCGAAACCACTCATCGCCTCGCCGAGAGTTCCGAATCCGGGCCGCTCACTCTTCGGGCCGGTGAGTCCGTAGCCGGTGATGTGGGCCATGATCAGGCGTTCGTTCACCGCCCGCAGGCTCTCGTAGTCCAGACCCCAGGCCCGCAGGGTGTGAGCGCGGGTGTTGGCGATCACCACATCCGCTTTCTCGACGATCCGCCGCAGCAGTTTCTGACCTTCCGGCACCCGGAGGTCGAGCGTCACCGATTTCTTGTTGCGGGACAACGACTTCCACATCAGCCCGACCCCGTCACGCTGATTGCCCCAGCCGCGGATCGGGTCACCCACTCCGGGCTGTTCGACCTTGATCACCTCGGCGCCGAATTCGCCCAGGTAGGTCGCCGCGAGCGGCGCGGCGGCCAGCGTGGCCATATCGAGTACCCGGACTCCCGCCAGCAAGGACCCGTTCGTGGTGCCCGTCATCTAGGCACTCGATCCGGCGGTGCGAGAAGCAGCGGGAAGCGGCAACCCCAGATGCTCTCGCAGGGTTCGCCCCTCGTACGAGGTGCGGAACAGTCCGGCACGCTGCAAATGCGGTACCACCATCCGGACGACATCCTCGAACGCGCCCGGCATATGGGTCGCGGCGAGTACGAACCCGTCGCAGGCGTCGCTGTGGAACCATTCCGCCATCTGCTCGGCCACCTGCGGACCGGTCCCCACGAAGCGCGGTCCCTGCAGCAGGGTCGCCCGGTGACCGGCCAGATCCCGCACCGTCACCGTACGGCCGAGGTGCGCGCGCATATTCTCCACCAGGCCGCGGATGCCCGATATCGAGGCGATCACTTCGTCGGTGACCGGGTCGTCGAGTTCGTGCCGGGCGAAGTCGTAGTTGGTCAACTCCGACAGCAACGTCAGCGAGGCCATCGGGTCCACGAGGTCGTCGAGCAGCATCGCCTCCCGTTCCTTCGCGTGCTGCTCGGACTCGCCGACCACCGCGTAGGCCATCGGGCAGATCCGCACCGAGCGCGGATCCCGGCCCGCGGCCTCGATACGCGACTTCTGGTCGGCATAGTGCGCGCGGGCGACTTCCAGGCCCGGGTCGCCGGTGAAGATCAGTTCGGCCCAGCGTGAGGCGAAATCACGCCCCCGCCCCGACGATCCGGCCTGCAGGATCACCGGACGGCCCTGCGGCGTGCGCGGCACCGTCAGCGGCCCCTGCGCGGAGAACCAGTGGCCTCTGTGGCCGAGTTCGTGGACTTTCGCGGGGTCGGCGAAACAACCGTCGGCACGCTCGTGCCGCAGGGCGCCGTCCTCCCAGGTATCCCAGAGCCCGGCCACCACCTCCAGGAACTCGTCGGCGCGGTCGTAGCGCTCGTCGTGGCCGAGATGCTGCTCGAATCCGAAATTTCTCGCCTCGCTGTCGTTGACCGACGTCACGACATTCCACGCGGCCCGGCCACCCGACAGGTGATCCAGGGTGGCGAAGGTCCGCGCCACGTGGAAGGGCGCGTAGTAGGTGGTCGAGTAGGTGGCGCCGAGCCCGATCCGCGAGGTCGCCTGCGCGACCACCCCCAGCACCACGCTCAGATCGAGTTTCACCGGCCGCGCACCGGAGCGCACCGCCTCGGCCACCGAGCCGCCGTAGATCCCCGGCATCGCCAGGCGGTCGTCGAAGAACATGAGGTCGAAACAGCCCTCCTCGAGTTGCCGTCCGACCTTCGCGTAATACGACGCGTCGAGATACCCGTGCTCGGTCGCCGGATGCCGCCACGACCCCGAATACACCGAGGTATTCCCTGCCTGCATGAACGCGACCAGGCTCATCCGGTCGCCACGTCTCACTGCCATGCGACGAATGTAGCATCTGATATGTCAGATATGAACGCTCAGATTTGGCGTATGCTCTGTTAAGGTCCGATCATGGCTGCAGTCGACATCTCCGGCACCGTGCGCGAACGCGCAGCGCGAGAACTGCGCGACCGCATTCTCACCGGCGCCATGCCGGCGGGGTCACGGGTCGACCTGGACGCCATCACCGAGGAGTTCGCCACGAGCCGCACTCCGGTACGGGAAGCTCTGCTGGAACTGTCCTTCGAAGGTCTGGTGCGGGTCGCACCGCGCAGCGGGATCACCGTGATCGGTATCGGCGCCGACGATGTGCGCGACAGCTTCGTCCTGCTCGGGGTCCTCACCGGGCAAGCAGCGGCGTGGGCCGCCGAACGTATCGGCCCGGGCGAACTGCCCAGGCTTCGCGAGTTGTCCGCCGCGGTGGCCACCTGCTCCGGCGACGATGCCATCGGCGAGGCGAACTGGAAGTTCCACCAGGCGATCCACCGCGCCGCCCACTCCCCCCGGCTGCTCACCCAGATCAAGCAGGCCGCGCGGGTGGTGCCGTCGAACTTTCTGCGAATCTTCCCCGAACACGAGCGTCATTCCCTGCACGAACACGACGAACTGCTCGACGCGCTCGAAGCACGCGACGCGACCGCGGCCCGCGGGATCGCCGAGCGGCATGTCCTGGCAGCGGGTCACTTCCTGGCGGATTGGCTCGAGTCCCGGCAGCGGGAGCAACCGGCGTAACCGCGCCCCCTGGGCCCGGCGAACACCACCGAGCACGGCGCAGCGCCGCCGGGCCGGTACCGCGGATTCGGCACCACCGCCCCATGCGGTCAGGCCACCGGGCGCTGGTCGACGCCGACGTATTCGCTCAGCGGCCGGATCAGCGCGTTGGCCTGACCCTGTTCGATGATGTGGGCGGTCCAGCCGGTGATACGGCTCATGACGAAGATCGGCGTGAAGACCTCGATATCGAACCCGAGCAGGTGGTAGGCCGGGCCGGTCGGGAAGTCCAGGTTCGGCTTGATCCCGGTGGCGTCGTCCATGGTCTGTTCCAGGATCTCGTACATCCGCACCCACTTCTGCCCGTCGGTGACAGCGGCGATATCCAGGAAGGCGTTTTTCATGGTGGGGACCCGGGAATCGCCCTTCTTGTAGACCCGGTGACCGAACCCCATCACCTTTTCCTTCTTGGAAAGTTTGTTCCGCAACCATTCCTCGGCCAGGCCGGGATCGCCGATCTCCAGCATGTGGTGCATCACGGCCTCGTTCGCGCCGCCGTGCAGGGGACCCTTGAGCGCGCCGATGGCAGCGGTCACGGCACTGTAGATATCCGACAGTGTCGAGGTGACCACACGCGCGGCGAAAGTAGAGGCGTTGAAACTGTGCTCGGCATACAGGATCAGCGAGACCTCGAACGCCTTCACCAGCTCCGGCGCCGGTACCTTGCCGAAGCACATGTTGAGGAAGTTCTCGGCGTAACCCATATGGGAATGCGGGGCGATCGGGTCCAGGCCCCGGCGACGCCGGTGGTCGGCGGCCACGATCGTCGGCAGCACCGCGAACATCCGCAGCGATTTCGCGAGATTGGCCCTCGCCGAGTTGTCGTCCTCGGCCGGATCTTCGGCGCCGAGATAGCTGATCGCGGTGCGGACGACATCCATCGGGTGACAGTTGTCGGGCATCTTCTGCACCAGCGACAGCAGCGACCGGTCGGCGCGGCGGGAGGCCCGCTCCTGCTGCTGGAAGCGTTCCAGCTCGGCGTCGGTCGGTAACTCACCGTGCCACAGGAGGTAGGCGACCTGTTCGAAGGTGCAGTGGGCCGCCAGATCCTGGACGGCGTAACCGCGGTAGGTCAGGGAGTTGGTTTCCGGCACCACTTTCGAAATCGAGGTCGTGTCGACGACGACGCCTGCCAGACCCTTGTAGATGGTCGCGATCGCGGTCTCCGGCCCACCCGCCGCCCGGCCGCCGCCCCGCACGGAATCGCTACGCGCTGCTGTACTCGTCACTGGTGCCCTCCCAGAGTGAAATCGAAGATATCCGAATCGAATTCGTTGTAGCGTTCGTATTGGAGGAGCTCGTAGAGGCGACTCCGGTGCTGCATGCGGTCCAGCAGCCCCGATTGCGTGCCTTCGGAGTAGATCTCCCGCAGGCCCGCCTCGGCGGCGTACATCGCCAGGCGCAGCGTGGAAACCGGATAGATGACGACGTTGTAGCCGAGGGATTCGAGCGTGCCCGCCGGAATCAGTTCGGATTTGCCGAATTCGGTCATATTCGCCAGCAGCGGAGTGGAGACCGCCGCGCGGAATTTCTCGAACTCCGCGGGCGTATGCAGCGCCTCGGTGAAGATGAGGTCCGCGCCCGCGTCGGCGTAGGCCTTCGCCCGGTCGATCGCGGCATCTATTCCCTCGATACCGGCGGCGTCGGTGCGCGCGCAGATCACGAAATTCGGGTCGCGGCGGGCCGAGACCGCGGCACGCAGCCGGCGCACCATCTCGTCGGTGGGTACCACGGCCTTACCGTCGAGGTGACCGCAGCGTTTGGGATTGACCTGATCCTCGAGATGGCAGCCGGCGATTCCGGCGTCCTCGAGCACGGTGACCGTCCGGGCCGCGCTCATCGGCTCACCGAAACCGGTATCGGCGTCGATGAGCACCGGCAGATCGGTGACCCGGGCGATCTGCTGACCGCGGCCGGACACCTCGGTCAGGGTGGTCAGGCCGATATCCGGCAGCGCCAGATCGGCCGCGAGCACCGCACCGGAGACATAGACGCCCTCGAAACCGATCTCCTGGATCAGCTTGGCCACCAGTGGATTGAAGGCCCCCGGGAAGCGCTGGATACGGCCCGACTCGAGGCCGGCCCGGAAGGCGGCCCGTTTATCCGCCGCGGACGTCGAAGCAGCGAGCAGACCGGTCATCAGAACAGTCCCTTCGGGGAATGGGGCGCGCGGGCGAGCACATCCGACGAGACGGTGAAGGTGAGCTCCGACAACTCACCGGCCGACAGCTCGCCCGCGCGCTGGACCACTTCGAGGAAGCGGTCCTGCTCGGCCGGATCGACAACACCCTCGGCGAGGGTGCGGAATTTGGTGATGTACTGATCGCGGGCGAAGGGCCGGGCGCCGAGCGGGTGCGCGTCGGCGACGGCCAGTTCGTCGGTGATCACCTCACCGCTCTTCAGCGTGACCTCGGCGCGGGCGCCGAACGCCTTCTCCGCCGGGTCGGTGGAGTGGTAGCGGCGGGTCCATTCCGGATCCTCGGCGGTGGAGATCTTGCGCCACAGCTCCACGGTGTCCGGGCGCTGCGCCCGCTCCGGCGCGTACGAGCGCTCGTGATGCCAGGTGCCGTCCTGGAGGGCGACCGCGAAGATGTAGGGCACCGAATGGTCGAGGGTTTCGCGCGAGGCGGTCGGATCGAACTTCTGCGGATCGCCGGATCCGGTGCCGATCACCACATGGGTGTGGTGGCTGGTGTGCAGCACGATCGAGGCGATCTGGTCGAGATCGCCGATACGGTCACGCAGGCGGCGGGCCAGATCGATCGGGGCCTGGCTCTGGTACTCGGCGGAATGCTCCTTGGTGTAGGAGTCCAGGATCGCGCGCTTGGCTTCGCCCGGTCCGGGCAGCGGCACCGAGTACTCGGCCTTCGGCCCGCCCAGCAGCCAGGCGATCACCCCGTCCTCGCCCTCCCAGATCGGCGACGGCGCACCCTCACCGCGCATGGCCCGGTCGACGGCCTCCACGGCCATCTTCCCGGCGAAAGCGGGCGCGTAGGCCTTCCAGCTCGAGATCTCGCCCTTGCGGGACTGGCGGGTCGCGGTGGTGGTGTGCAGCGCCTGGCCGATGGCCTGGTAGATGGTCTCGGCGTCCAGCCCGAGCAGGGTGCCGATACCGGCGGCGGCCGACGGGCCCAGATGGGCGACGTGGTCGATCTTGTGTTCGTGCAGGCAGATGGACCGAACCAGATCGATCTGGATCTCGTAGCCGGTGGCCAGACCACGGATGAGGTCGCGGCCGGTGCGGCCGGTGTGCTGGGCCACCGCCAGGATCGAGGGAATGTTGTCGCCGGGATGGGAGTACTCGGCAGCCAGGAACGTGTCGTGGAAATCGAGTTCGCGGACGGCGACGCCGTTGGCCCAGGCGGCCCACTCGGGAGAGAAACGGCCGTCGACGCCGAATACGGTCGCGCCCGGCCGGTACGGATGCGCCAGCGCCTGGGCCCGGGCGTTGGCTACCGGGCGCCGCGTCACCGACGCCGCGGCGACGGCCGCGTTGTCGATGATCCGGTTGACGATCATCTCCTCGGTCTCCGGGGCAACCTCCACCGGATCGGTCGCCACCTCCGCGATCTGCCATGCCAGATGCTGTTCGCGGGGGAAATTCTCCGCGGAACGATGGGTGCGGACGAGATGATTCTTCACGCTCGGGTCCTCCAGGGAGTCGATGGAATTTCGCTTGATTCGCACGCTACCGATGGCCGACTACCTGCGCTATACCACTCATTTGTCGAATTTTGCGTAAGTCGACCGGCAAATTTGCGAAACCTGCGGAATATCGCCGTGCTAGATTGCGGAGGTGGAGCGTATGTACGCGGGCGGGCGCCTGCGCGGACTTCGGGAGCAGCGCGGACTCTCACAATCGGGCCTGGCCAAGACGCTGGGGCTATCGG